>JBDNEZ010000144.1:0-7816 GCA_041690095.1 Anderseniella sp. | reverse complement strand
CGAAGCCAAACGGCATCTGAAGGGCTATTCATCTGTCGGTTACGAAGTCGCAAACGCCGAAAAACTCCCCTTTGCCGATGCGTCACTGGATGTGGTGACCTCCATCTACCTGTTTCACGAAGTGCCGCCCAAGGTGCGCCGTATTATCGCCGGCGAATTTGCGCGCGTGTTGAAACCGGGCGGACGGCTGATTTTCATGGATTCGCTGCAACTCGGTGATGTTGCAGGCTATGACGGCATGTTGCAGTCATTCCCGGTCAATTTTCACGAGCCGTTTTATGGCAGCTACATAAAGGAAAATCTGGCTGACATATTTACGCAAGCCGGACTGCGCCATGCCGAAAGCCGCCCGGTATTCCTGTCAAAACTGGTGGTGTGCGACAAACCTTAGCAGTCAAGCTGGTCCGCCAGCTTGTTGAAGTCCTCTGCAATATGGTCCACCGACCCTTCCGGGGCGGTTTTGGCGCCAGTCCCTTTGCCAAATTCGTCGGGCCTTGCGACATAGGCTGTGGCAAGCCCAAGTTCGGCAGCAGCTTCCAGATCATCAAGGTGGGCTGCAACCATCATGCACTCTTCCGGCAACAGGCACAGCGCATCGGCTGAACCCAGATAGGCCTGCGGGTCCGGTTTGTAGGCTTGTGCGACTTCCGCACCGAGGATCACGTCCCAGGGCAGGCCGGCGCGCTTGGCCATGTTGGTCATCAGGGCGATGTTCCCGTTGGAACATGGTGCAATGATGTAATTGGACTTCAGACGCTCAAGGCCGGATACGCAGTCAGGCCACGGGTCGAGCCGGTGCCAGGCGGTGACCAGACGATGCAGGCTCTCGCCGGTAGGCACATCAACACCGTGTTGGGCAAATATGTCGCGCAGGTTTTCCTCGTGCAGGATATCGAGGCGGACAAAGCCGCGATTGCCCGCCCGTATACGCTGCATTGCCGGTTGGTAGAGCCCGCGCCAGCCATCGGCAATTGCCGGCCAGTCGGCTGCTACATGATTGTCCTTACCCCAGGAGGAGAGTTCGCGGATGATGCCGGACCGCCAGTCGACGACCGTGCCGAACACATCGAACAACAGCGCCTTGATGTCATATCCGTGAGCCATGAGGAATTATCCGTTCTGCCCACGATGGCGCAGGTAATGATCCGCGAGTACGATGGCCATCATGGCCTCGCCGACCGGCACGGCGCGAATGCCGACGCACGGATCATGACGGCCCTTGGTGATGATATCGGTCTCCTCGCCGCTGCTGGTTACGGTCCTGCGTGGCGTGAGAATCGATGATGTCGGTTTGACGGCAAACCGGCACACTACATCTTGTCCGCTTGAAATGCCGCCGAGAATTCCACCGGCATTGTTGGACAGAAATTTCGGCTGGTTGCCCTTCATGCGAATTTCGTCGGCATTTTCCTCACCGGTGATGGCGGCAGCCTCAAAGCCATTGCCGATTTCCACACCCTTGACCGCATTGATACTCATCATGGCAGACGCAATGTCCTGATCGAGCTTGCCGTAAACCGGTGCACCCCATCCGGCAGGAACCCCGGACGCGACAATCTCAATTACCGCGCCGCACGATGATCCCGCCTTGCGGATGCCGTCGAGATAGGTTTCCCATTCGCCGGCGGCCTGTGCATCGGGGCAGAAGAACGGGTTCTCATTGACCTGGTCCCAGTCCCAGTTGTCCCGGTTGATCCTGTGCGGGCCCATCTGCACCAGGGCCGCCCTGATCTCAACCATCGGGGTTACTTTACGGGCAATGGCACCGGCTGCCACGCGGGCTGCGGTTTCGCGCGCCGATGACCTGCCGCCACCGCGATAGTCGCGCACGCCATATTTTGCAGTGTAGGTGAAGTCGGCATGACCGGGGCGGAACTTGTCGCGGATCTCTGAATAGTCCTTTGAGCGCTGATCGACATTTTCGATCATCAGGGCAATCGGTGTGCCGGTGGTGATCTGCCCGTGCGTGCGGTCGTCCTCGAACACGCCTGAGAGAATTTTCACCTGGTCGGGTTCGCGCCGCTGGGTGGTGAAGCGGGATGTGCCGGGCTTGCGTTTGTCCAGAAACGACTGAATATCGGCTTCGGTGATCGCAATGCCGGCAGGGCAGCCATCGATGACACAGCCCAGGGCTATCCCGTGTGACTCCCCGAACGTGGTAATGCGGAACAGATGGCCGAACGAATTGTGTGACATGGTAAGCGTATCCCTGTTGGCCGCCCAAGTCTTATGCGGCGCGCCGGGCTGCGTCAAACGGTATGCACCAGCCGCAGCAGGGCCGGATCAGTGCTTCACCTGCCGATTGCTGGCCGTACGCCGGATTCCCGGTTGCGGGGCGGCGCTCATGCGGCTTTGAATCTCACGCAACAGTTTCCGGCGAATGGCCCGGCCAAAGTCATCAAAACTGTCGGCAGTCTCAACAAATGCGCCCGGCCCGGCGATCACCTCGTCGCGGTAATATTGATCAAGGGCGGGAAAATTCTCCGACAGGATGGGCAGGCCGTTGACGGTTATGCCGGCTGCCAGTGCCATGAGCCTGGCGTCTCTGACCATGATGCCCCTGGAAAACGAGAACTCGGTCTCGATGCCGTCACCGGATACATCAATAACCCGGCGCAGGCCATGATGGGAGTTGCCTGTCAACATGTTGACCGCTTCACGAACACCGGCACCGATACCGGTTCCACCGCCGCCAATCTCAACAGTGTGGTTGTCACTCAACTGAAAGGTTTCAACAAGACTGGCGAAAGCGTCGGCCGATTGCGCACTGTCCAGCACAAACCATCCGCTCCTGATTTTCGGGAAGGCAGCATCTGACCACAACATCACCGAAACCGCTATTTTGCCGGTCGGCCCGGACGCAATGGCGGCCTGGATCACCGGGTCACGAAACGCAGTTGCAGTACCATTCAGCTGCAGGATGTATTCGGCATTGCTGATACTGCCGGAGGCATCCATGGCCAGAACCAGTTCAAGGTCAACTTCTTCCGCGTGAGCAACCGGGACAAGGAACATTGTCAGGACAGCAAGAATGCCTGCTGCCACTTCTTTGATGCGGTGTATCGAAACCGGTTTCATGGTGGGAGAAAGTAAATCGGCGAACCACCATGTCAAATGGCGTTTTTGTTATCGCAATCCGCTTTGGCCCTGAACCATTCGATCTCGCCGTCCCTGAGACGATAGAACTTCCATTGCGGGTTGCGCTGTGCCGGTATCTCGGCGACCGGCAGGCTCAGCACCAGGCCGCGCACAATGCGGCTGATGCCGCCATGGGCCACGGCAATGGTCGGGCGGGTCAGACTGTCCAGCCAGTCGCGTACCCGGGCAGTGGCGTCGGCATAGCTTTCGCCACCGTCCGGCCGGAACGCATGGTAGCCTTCAGGGTCTTTTTCAGGATCGAGGCCCCTGGCATTGAGATCAGGCCAGGTCGAGCCTTCCAGATCACCGAAATTGAGCTCCTTCAACCGCTCATCAATGATGATATTCGTCCAGTTGAGATCAAATCCATCAACAATATGCTGCATGGTCTGACGCGGACGCTGCATCGGGCTGACATGCAGGTCGAAACCGGCAAGACTGTCGTGCAGGCCCGACAGGGTTTGGGCAATCGCAGCGGCTTGCGCATGCCCGGTTGCATTTAGCGCGATGTCCGTCTGGCCCTGAATGCGGCGATCCAGATTCCAGTCGGTTTCGCCATGGCGGATAAACCAGAGTTCCGGATACAAGCTAGCCACTCGGCTCGCGGCTCATGTCAGGGGCATTCGGGTTTTTCATACCGACCACGTGATAGCCTGAATCGACATGATGGATTTCGCCGGTCACGCCGCGGCTCATCTCGGACAGCAGGTAGGCGCCGGATTGGCCGACCTCGTCAATGGTGACGGTTCGGCGCATCGGGGAATTGTTCTCGTTCCACTTGAGGATATAGCGGAAATCACCCATGCCGGATGCGGCCAGCGTCTTGATCGGGCCGGCGGAAATGGCATTGACGCGAATATTCTTCTCGCCCAGATCAGCCGCCAGATAGCGCACGGATGCTTCAAGAGCAGCCTTGGCAATGCCCATGACATTGTAATGCGGCATCCATTTTTCAGCGCCGTAGTAGGTCAGCGTCAGCAATGAACCGCCATCCGTCATCAGCTTTTCAGCGCGCTGCGCAACGGCTGTGAACGAATAGCATGAAATATTCAGTGACCTGTTGAAGTTTGCTTCAGACGTGTCGACATAACGCCCGGTCAGTTCGTCCCTGTCGGCAAAGGCGATGGCGTGAACCACAAAGTCCAGCTTGCCCCAGCGCTTCTCCAGTTCGGCGAACACCGCATCCATGGATGCAGTGTCGGTTACATCGCACGGCAACACAATGTCGGAGCCAAGCTCTGCCGCCAATGGCTTGACGCGCTTGCCCAGCGCATCGCCTTGATAGGTGAACGCCAGTTCTGCACCGTGACTGTGTGCCGCCTTCGCAATGCCCCACGCGATGGAACGGTTGTTGGCAACCCCCATCACAAGCCCGCGCTTGCCGGCCATGATCAATCCCGCCTGGGTCATGGACAACGCCCTTTGCTGTTCGAAACCATTTGAAAGTCACCTGTATTTGCACGAAAACTCCTAATTGGTCCACCGCCAAATGTGCATGGTGGAAAACAACTGGATGACCGGGCAAACCCGTACCATATTGAAGGACCTACCTGAACGATTGACCAGAGGCTGCAATGAGCACGAGCGAGACTGACCAGACCGACTTTACCACCCGCAGCGAACCGTTTCAGCTGTTTGCCGATTGGCTTGAAGAAGCCAGGGCCAGCGAACCGAACGATCCCACCGCCATGAGCGTGGCCACGGTCGATGCCGATGGCTTGCCCAATGTGCGCATGACACTGCTCAAAGGTTTCGATGAGCGCGGGTTCGTGTTCTACACCAATTTCGAAAGCCAGAAGGGAACCGAGATACTGGCGTCCCGAAAGGCTGCGTTGGGATTTCACTGGAAGTCGCTGCGCCGGCAGGTCCGGTTGCGCGGGACGGTGGAACTGGTGTCCGATGAAGAAGCCGATGTGTATTTCAGGTCGCGCCCCCGCGACAGCCGCATTGGCGCATGGGCATCACAACAATCGCGACCTTTGGAAAGCCGTTTCGCGCTGGAAAAGGCGGTTGCCAGATATGCCGCAAAATACGCTATTGGCGAAATTCCCCGTCCGCCGCACTGGTCGGGCTTTCGCATCAAGCCGGTCTATATCGAGTTCTGGAAGGACGGGGCATTTCGCCTGCACGACCGGATGGTGTTCCAGCGCGACAGCGAGGCCGACGCCTGGAGCAAGACACGGCTTTATCCGTAACAATGATTGCCGTATAGATCGCTGATCTTCGCCAATGGAGTTCTTCATGCCCGCATCGCAGACTGACAATGCTGATCGCAAAACCCTGATCCTGACCGGCGCGTCGCGCGGCATAGGTCATGCGACCGTGAAACGGTTTTCTTCAGCCGGGTGGCGGGTGATCACCTGTTCGCGCCATCCGTTTCCGGAAAACTGTCCGTGGGAAATGGGGCCGGAGGATCATATCCAGATCGATCTGGCTGATATGGATGACGTACGCCGCGGTGTTGATGAAATGAAGCAGCGTCTCAAGGATCAGGGCAGCCGGTTGAATGCGCTGGTCAACAATGCAGCCGTATCGCCCAAGCTTGAAGGCGGCGGTCGCATGAACACTTTTGACACCAGTGCAGCCGACTGGAGCCATGTGTTCAACGTCAACTTCTTTGCGCCTGTCATGCTGGCGCGCGGTCTGGTCGACGAACTGAAAGCCGGTCAGGGCTCGGTGGTCAACGTAACCTCTATTGCCGGCACGGCGGTACACCCGTTTGCCGGTGCCGCGTATTCGACATCAAAGGCCGCTCTTGCCTCGCTGACCCGGGAAATGGCCAATGATTTCGGCCCGCTTGGTGTGCGGGTAAATTCCATTTCGCCGGGAGAAATTGAAACCTCGATTCTTTCGCCGGGAACCGAAAAAATCATTCCGAACATACCGTTGCGCCGTCTGGGCCAGCCGGAAGAGGTCGCCAAGGCGATATATTTCCTGTGCACTGACGCATCGTCCTATGTAACCGGTGCGGAAATTCACGTGAACGGCGGTCAGCATGTCTGAAGACACTCGGTCGCCTGAAACCTTTGTTGCCCACGCCCTGCACAGCGTTGACCAGGCAACCGGGGCAGTGGTGCCACCGCTGCACACGGCAACGACATTCGCGCGCGATGATGATTACCAGCTGCGCGGCAGCCACCTGTATTCGCGCTATGGCAATCCGACCATTGACCAGGCCGAGGAGATCATTGCCAGGCTTGAAAACGGCCATGACGCGCTGGTGTTTGCATCCGGGCTTGCCGGCATCGCCGCCCTGTTTGAAACCCTCAAACCCGGTGCGCACATAGTGGCGCCGCAGATCATGTACTGGGGGACGCGCGACCTGATGACCCGCATGATTGACAAGCAGCGCATTACGGCAAGCTATGTTGATCCGGTTGACCTCGATGCACTCACTGCAGCAATTGTGCCGGGCAAGACCGAACTGGTCTGGATGGAAACCCCGGTCAACCCGGTCTGGGACGTCATCGACATCAAGGCGGTGGCTGATATTGCCCATGCCGCAGGCGCTGAACTGGCCGTTGATTCCACCTCTGCAAGTCCGGTTGTCACCCGTCCGCTCGATCATGGCGCAGATATCGTGTTCCACTCGGTCACAAAATATCTCAATGGCCATTCCGATGTGCTCGGCGGTGTGCTGGTGACGCGGCAAGACAATGTACGCTGGGCAGAAGCCAGAGCCGTGCGCAATGTGACCGGCGCCATCCTGGCACCGTTTGAAGCCTGGCTGCTGATCCGTGGCATGCGCACATTGTTTGTGCGGGTCAACAAGGCGGCTGAAACCTCCCTGGCGATTGCACGGCATCTGGAACATCATCCCAAGGTGGAAAAGGTGTTGTACCCGGGTCTGCAATCGCACCCTCATCATGCAATTGCGCGCCGCCAGATGGACGGTTTCGGCGCCATGATGTCCATATGTGTGAAGGGCGGCATGGCCGAAGCTGGC
This sequence comes from Anderseniella sp., assembly GCA_041690095.1. Lineage (GTDB taxonomy): Bacteria > Pseudomonadota > Alphaproteobacteria > Rhizobiales > Aestuariivirgaceae > Anderseniella. The sequence continues at coordinate 732 of JBDNEZ010000144.1, read as the reverse complement.
CGGTTTATCCGCGCGCTCAGAATATTCCTGCCGGCAACATCGCTTGGCGGCGTTGAAAGTCTTGCTGAACATCGCAAGGTAGTTGAAGGCGAGGACAGCCCGATCCCTGACAATCTGATCAGGCTGTCGGTCGGCATCGAGAGCCGGGATGACCTGATTGCCGATCTGGAACAGGCACTCGACAAGGCATGAAACGGCTGGCGTCAATAGCTGGCGCCCTGCTGCTGCTTTGCAGCCAGGGTCAGGCCGCAGAAAGCGAGCGGCTTCCGGACGGCATGGTGTCCACCGGATCAAACGATATCGCCGAAGCATGGCTGACCCGCCCCACCACCCGCTATGCCCACGGTATTCTGGGCGATGCCATTGAGGCCGGCGGCCTGATGGTCAAGATGAGCAATGGCCGGTTTCACGAACATGTACTGCTGGCCGGGTTCGTATTCGAAGACCGCCACGCGCGGCTGGTTGACCTGGACGGTGATGCCCGCGACGAGATCGTCGTGGTTCTCACCAGTGTTACCGAAGGCGCGGCCCTTGCGGTGTACGGTGTCGCGGACGCAAAGCTCGCGCTCAGGGCGAAGACGCCGCATATCGGCCGACCGAACCGATGGCTCAACCCGGCAGAATTTGCCGACCTTGACGGCGATGGCCGCATTGAGATTACCGCCGGGTGGACCCCGCATCTTGGCCGCGTCCTGCAGGCATGGCGGCTGGTCGACGGCAGGCTGCAGCAGG
>JBDNEZ010000143.1:0-2085 GCA_041690095.1 Anderseniella sp. | reverse complement strand
CAAGATCATGGACGGCAAGGGCGTCGACTATGTGGTTGAATGTTCGGCTGCACCCAATGGTATCAATGAGGCGGCACAGATGGTCAACCGGGGCGGACGCATCTGTCTTGCGGCGTTCCCGCATGAATCACCGAAAGTGGATATTGCCCACTTGGTGCGCAACAATATCTATGTTTTCAGCATTCGCGGTGAGGGCAAGAGTGCCACCCACCGTGCCGAAGCCTTCATGCGGCAGAAGCGCTTCGATGCAACGCTGATCCACACCCACACCTTCAACATGACCGATCTGCCGGAAGCGCTGCGCTATGCCAAGGACCGGGTCGAGGACGCCATCAAGGTGGTAGTCAAGAACGATCATGCGCAGAGCCAGCGTGCGGCGGCGGAATAGGCAGTCCACACGCCACACCGGTTTATCAACTGTATAAAATCACCAAAGGAGACAGATCATGAAACAGTTCGTACTTGCAGCAGCCCTTTTCATCGCAGGGTCGCTGGCAACGGCACCGGCAGTTATAGCCCAGAATCTGTCGCCCAACGGGGTCAAGACGCTGGCGCCTGAAGGCGGCATCATCCCAACTGCCACCTGGGCACTGGGTACACGGGCAGGTGATTTCGTCTATGTGGCAGGCATGCGCGGCATTGATGCCGCCACCAACCAGCTTGTTCCAGGCAACGAGGAACGTGTGCGCAAGGCCTTCATGAACATGAAGATGATCGCCGAGTCGGAAGGCGCGTCATTGCGTGATGCGGTGCGGCTCGTCGTCTACGTTGTCGACATGTATCGCTACCGCCCGATCGTCAACAAGATCCAGAAAGAGCTCTGGGGAGACGGTCCGTACCCGCCACGCACCATCATTGAAGTCGACCGTCTCAATCAGGACGACATTGTGGAAATCGAAGGCACGTTTTACGCGCCGGTCAAAAAGTAATCAGTGAGGCAAGAGTGTACGACGGAGAACAATCATGCTGACATGTGACCACTATCATATGCCGACAAGCCTGGCTGGGGCGCTTGCCATGTGGCGCGACGCACCGGATGGCAGCCGGCTTGTGGCAGGGGCCACCGACATTCTGCCGTGGGCGCGTGAAGGCCGTGCCGGCAATGTTCACCTGCCGGCCATGATCGATCTCAGCCGTGTGGCGGAACTGGATGGCTACACGGTTGCTGCCGGGCGCATACGGCTGGGCGCGAATGTTGTCTATCAGCAGTTCCTCACCGATGAAAAGCTGCGCGCACTGATGCCCTGCATGCCGTATTGCGCGATATGGTTTGCCGATGACCAGATCAGACAACAGGCCACGCTGGCCGGCAATATCGTCAATGCCTCACCGGCGGCGGACGGAACCCCGCCGATATTTGCGCTGAACGGCGAGCTTGAAATTGCCCGCCTGGAAGATGGCGCTGTCCGTCATCGCGCCATCGCCGTCAGTGATTTCATCAAGGGACCGGGGACGACCGATCTGCAGCCGGGCGAAATTGTTACCGCCGTCATCTGCGACACGCTGGAAGGTTATGGCGGGTCGTTCCAGAAGGTTGGTCAGCGGCGTTCGCTGGTGATTTCGTCGGTGTGTGCAGTTGCCTGCATCAAGCTGGATGACAGCACTGGCATGGTGAGCGACATTCGCCTGGCACTGGGCGGCATCAGTCCGGTGCCATTGCGACTGACCGAGACCGAGAAGATGCTGACCGGCAAGCGGTTGACCCGCGAGATGATTGTCGAAGCCGCGAGGTTGCCGGCCGGGCTGGTGGCATCGCGCACGCGCCGTGAGTACCGGCGCACTGTTGTTTGCGGCTTCGTGGAGGCCGCCATCGAGGATGCGCTGGCTGATTGCGGTTCAGCCCTGCCAAACGCCGAAACCAGGGAGACAGCCAATGTCTGAACACACCACATCCGAGCTACAACTGGATTTCCAGATCAACGGGCGCCGCATGCAGCGGTCGGCACGGACGCATCAGCGCCTGCTGGATTTCATCCGCGACGATCTCGGACTTACCGGTGCCAAAGAAGGCTGTGGCGCCGGTGAATGCGGTACCTGTTCGGTGTTCGTCGACGGCAAGCTGGTCAAGTCCTGCCTGATGCCGGT
>JBDNEZ010000142.1:0-3978 GCA_041690095.1 Anderseniella sp. | reverse complement strand
TGCGCAAAAGCAGAAGTGGGCCCTGTGCTTATTGCCAGGGCAGTTAAGGCTAGTTTTTTCATGAGAGATTTCCTTATCCGACAACCGTGACAGGTACAGATGCTGTCATGACGAGATTTGCAGTCGAAGTGCCGAACACGCGGCTCGCGAACCCACCTTCGGACGATCGTGCCACGACAATCTGATCTGCACCTTCGTCCACCGCCACTGCGTTCAGCAAGTCGGCAACGTGGCCGTGCTTGACGATGCCGCGTGCGGAAAACCCGTCTTTCTTCAAGGCATCAACTACCGGTGCGACGATGCGACTGGTAGCAGCGGAAATTTCTTCCTCGCGCCGCTTGTGCCGTTGTTCGTTTTCCTCCGGTGTCTGAAAGCTGTAAGGTGACCATTCGATCACGTAAACTGCGATTAACTCGCACTTTCCGATTTGCTTGGCTTGCTTCTTTGCGTAGGCAACGGCTCTTTCCCCTGAACCACTCCCATCAAGACCAATTACTATTTTGGCTGACATTGCACCCTCCGTTTTTGTTTTGTACGAATCCAATAAGGCACATTTTGTCGCAGGTCGAAAGTTCTATTCACATCGGTCTGTTAGTAACAAATGTTGGTGATGTAATCACACGGTCCCCTATACTCAGGCCTGTCGTGTGCAATTGAAGTCAATAAAATCGCGTCCATTTTGCAGGTGTTTGCTTAAGCGTGTGCTGATAATGCTGCCTGCACAACAATAGGGATGCGGCGCAATGTTCAACAACGACAACAAAAGAAATGCCCATGAAGTGCAGCTGTTGCTAAGTGACGGGCGCGCATTGGACGGCACACTGATGCTGCCCATGAGCAGCGACATCAGGCGGGTGCTCAATGGTGACAATCCGTTGCTGGAATTCCTGCGCGAGGACGGGCGGGAATCCCTGATAGCCAAGGCGGCGATTGTCGAGATCGTGATTTCGGAAAAGGTGGTATCGCGAGCGGTTGCGTAAGTCGAGCGTTAGCCATTTTCAGGTTTATTTTCGCATATCATTTGCAATTTGCTTCATAATCACTCATATACGACTTCGTATAGACCGAACTTGTCTGGTGATGCCTCGATATCCGGTGCGCCGTTTAACCTCGTTATTCCTGACAATGTGAGCAATGTACTAATCCAGCCGTCACAAGGTGTGAACGAGCGGGTTTCTCCTTTGAAGGGACAACGACCATGCCAGTAGGCACAGTAAAATTTTTCAACACAACCAAAGGTTTCGGCTTTATTGAACCAGAAGACGGTTCCAAGGACGCTTTTGTTCATATCTCCGCCGTTGAACGCGCCGGAATGGGCACCTTGAACGAAGGCCAGAAGGTCAAGTTTGAACTGGTTACCGACCAGCGCAGCGGCAAGATGTCAGCTGACAATCTGGAAGACGCTTCTTAACTCAAGCGCACTTTCAGCAACAAGTTTCAGACCCTGCAGGCCATGACCGGCCTGCGGGGTTTTTATTTGTGCAGGCCTTGTTGCTTGTTCATGGCATCCACATAGGTGCCGATGGCGACGGCCGTGGTGGTCATGGTCTGACGGTAAAACAACATTGCCATCACCGCGCACGTTGCAATGATGCTCGCCACCGGACCGACCAGCAGGAACAACGCAGCAACTGCATAATAATAGCCGCGAATGCCATTGTTGAAACTGCGTACGGCTTCTGTCAGCACGGTTGCAGTTGCTTCAATCTGAACGGCAAGCTGCGGGGTTTCTTCCGCGTGGTCCGGCAATCCGCCACACAGCGCCACGGTGTAGATGAGCTTGCGCAACGCGTAGGTGAAGGAAAAAAAGCTGAGACCCAGAATCAACACCACGACGGACAGATTTGCCGCCAGCAGTTCAAGGCTCATCGGTGTCACAAAATGAAGCTGTGAAAAAATCGCGTGAACCGATGAGACATTTGCGAATGTGCCAAGCAGCGCAGCCAGTACGATCAGTGAGGCAGAGCCGAAAAAGGCCACTGAGTTGATGATCTGGTTCAACAGTATGGCGTCAAATGGCCGGTTGGTGCGCTGCGTCGACAACCGCATCCAGCGCAGGCGTACGACACCCAGTTGGGCATTCAGTGTGCCGCGTCCGAAAAACGACAGAAGCGGCGAGTACAACCACCATGCCGCAAACAGCAGGCCGAAGGCGACGAGGTGAAGGCTGGTAAGATCGGGCGGTAAAGACATCATGTGTAGCTACATTGGAATACACTTGAGGGGAAGGGGCTGTTGCTTCGCCGCCGGTTTTGATAACGATGCTCACCATGAATGACCGAGACAGATATGTTGCTTCCAACAAGCAGGCCTGGAACGAGGCAGCACCGCGCCATGCTGTGCACAATCAGGCACAACTGCGTGAACAGTTTGCGCAAGGCGGCCATAATTATCTGGCAGATGAAGTCGTCTGCATGCTCGAGCGCGTGGGCGTCGCCGGCAAATCTGTCGTGCAGGTGGCATGCAATAACGGCAAGGATCTGTTGTCGGCGAAGGCCATGGGGGCGGGGCAGTGTGTTGGCATTGACCAGGCAGAAGCTTTTCTGGAACAGGCGCGCGAACTGGCTGAAATCGCCGGCTATGGCCACGACGTGAGTTTCAGGGCAGCAGATGTCTATGCGCTGCCGGGCGACCTGAAGGGGCGTTTTGACATCGTCATGACCACCATCGGTGTACTCGGGTGGATGTCGGACCTGGACGGGTTTTTTGCCGCAGTTTCAGAGCTGATTGTTCTCGGCGGACACTGGGTTATGGAAGAAACCCACCCCATCGTGTTCATGTATGAGCCTGATGAGAATGGCGGGCCATCCCGGCTCGCGCATTCGTATTTTCACACCGAAGCGTTCGTGGAGACCACGGGCCTGGATTATTTCGGTTATGAGAAATATGCTTCCAGTCCGCACTATTCGTTCACTCACAAGGTGTCGGATATCGTCAATGGCGCCCTCAAGGCCGGACTGGAACTGCGGCACATGCATGAAGTCGGCCACGACATCTCAAACTTCTGCAGTGACCTTGAAACGCTTGAAGCCAGGCCGCCGCTGGGGCTCAATACCAGATCTCAGTAACAGCGACCCATTTCACCGGAGCGATTTTTTCCGCCGGCAAGGGGCGTGTCGCGCCGTGGTACATGCACCACAAGCGGCGCGCAACGTAGCCGGCGGGAAAAAGCGCCCGGCCCTTCGGGTGGGTCATAGCGGCCCATCGGGTGCGTTGCTGTGCTTGCCCGATGCAGAAGCATCGCGCTGCGCACCGCGCCTGCCCGAGTGAACCGCTATGATCCCATGAAATGAGCCGCTGTTACTGAGATCTGGTATTACACACTGTGGTACAAAAAGTGATGCTTCAATAATTACTTCATAGACATCAGCAGCTGCACACCTTTGCAGGTGAGCAGCTGCTGGTTCCTGCGTCTACTGTGCCGGTGCAGTTGTAGCTGGAGGGACGGGCCGAACAGCCTGCTCCTGCGCTGCCGGCGCCTGTTGCGAAACCGATGGAACTGTGACTTGCTCGCTTGTCGTACCGACCGTGAGTGCCGGGCGATCCGAGCCTGAAAACGAGAAGAAGGCAATCATCGCCAGCACGATTGCGACGGCGAGGCCGATCAGCCAGCCATTTGATCCGCCGGACCGGGTGCGATAGTCGGGTGCATGTGAACGGTTCTCATTGTGGTAGTCAGTGGCCATGACAAATACTCCATTACTCATGGCCCCCAAGCCCTTTCAAGGATCTCAGTGCATCACTCCAATATGCCGACACCGGGGCTGAAATTGGGTATTCCTGAGCGTCTGGTCACGGTTGGGGCAGATCATTTTGGTTTGTCGAACAGCTTGTCTGCCTACGGCAGGCCGTTCTGGTCCTGTTGGTCGAACAGCTTGTCTGCCTACGGCAGGCCGTTCTGGTCCTGTTGGTCGAACAGCTTGTCTGCCTACGGCAGGCCGTTCTTTATACCTGTAAAACGCCGGGTAGTTCTTGAAG
>JBDNEZ010000141.1:0-9862 GCA_041690095.1 Anderseniella sp. | reverse complement strand
TGACGCCGTCAATCCGATCCTGGCCGCCGCCGGATACAACTTCCGCCTCATCCTCAAGTGGATCAGGCTTTTGCTTGTCCAAATCTGGATATCCGCGATGGTGACAAAATCACAGCAAATCGCGTAGATCACGGACGACTACTGAGATCTGGTATTAGTGATTGGTCGTTTTATCCGCATTGCCGTCACTGAACCAAGCGACATTCCCGTTCGCCTCAATCGTCACCCTTTGGTATTTCGGCTGCCCGGTGGTGGCGGGCTCTGCGTCAGGCAGTATGTCCAGTGATGGTCACAGGCCGGTTTGCATCGCGTCGGCATATCCCGCCGGCAAGGTTCTCCGCCCTGATACGGTCAGCGGCTGTGCGGGCATCAAATTCAATTGCATGAAGGGTTATGCCGAGACCGTCAGGCCCGGGCTTCACCACCGGTCAGTTCCGTGTTTCGGCGCCGAGTTCAATCGGGCTGCCATGTGGCGTGGCTTTGGCCGCGCGGTCCCAGGCATCTTTGCGCTGCAGCCGTTCAGCTTCGCTCAGGGCGCCCTTTTGCTGGCTGATTTTCTCCAGAGCGGTCAGCCAGTGGGTGTAATAGTTGTCTGCCGCATCATCGGGACCGGCTGCAGTGATTTCCCGGCTCAGTGCGGCGGCCCATTCGACCCAGGTGAACAGGCCGGTTTCATGCAGCTTGAGCGTCATGGCAAAAGCCTGCGCCTGCCAGGGCTCGGCAAACACCGGCTCATCATCTGCGGTTACAAGACCGGGAATGCGTCTGATTTCCTCAGGCAGGGACAAGGTAGGACTCCCACAGGTCTGCGTGCATGCTATCATTGGCGGGAGCGCCTGCGCCCCACAGTTCGCGGGCTGCAAAGCGCACCGTATAGAGGTGTTGCGGGTTTTCACCCTTGCCGTGGGCGTTGGTATCCGGAAACACATGACCCTTGTGCCAGGCGACAATTTCACCTGTGCAGCCACGTAAATATCGCGGCAACCGGGTGTGGCTGTCAGGATTCATGCGGATTGCGCGAACCTTGTTACCGGAGCTGAATTTTGGTTTTGTATCGATATCTCGCGAGGCCGGTCCGCCCTTTGTTAAAATGGCGGAGACTTCGTCTGCGTGCACCGGCTCACGATGCAGGTCGCGCGGTGCGACTTCCTGCCTGCCCAGATGCACTTCGCCCGGCACCACAAGTCCGGCGTCGAGCATCAGCCTGACCAGACCATCGATCCAGATCTGGTAATAGCTGGATGTCATGTACTTTGCCGGATGCATGCTTTCTCGGGCATGGCGGGCCCGATCAATATTCCACTGACCCAGAAATCCCATGGCCAGGGTCAGCGCAAAGGCGCGTTTTTCCCAGTCCGCATGAAACACCGGTTCGTCGATTTCCGGGTCAATGGGGCCAAGCCCATGCATGCCGCCGAGGTCGTGTCCGCCGTTCATGACGCCACCTGTTCCGGTGTCAACGCAAGGCCGGTGCCGATCATGGAGTTGCGTGTGACCAGACCTGCAAGCTGCTCTTCACTCCAGCCCGCAGTTCCCTGCGGGCGTTGCGGTATGACCAGATACCTGACTTCAGCGGTGGAATCCCAAACTCTCACCGCCTTGCTGTCGGGCAGTTGCACGCCAAATTCGGCCAGCACTGCGCGCGGATCAGACACGGCACGCGATCGATAGGGCGGTGACTTGTACCACACTGGCGGCAGGCCCAGAACCGGCCACGGATAACACGAACACAGCGTGCACACGACCATGTTGTGGGTATCATCGGTGTTCTCAAGCGCCACCATGTGTTCACCCTGGCGGCCGATGAAGCCCATGTCGGCGATGGCACCAGTGGCGTCGGCGCGCAGTTTTTTCATGAAGCCGGCGTCATTCCAGGCCCTGGCCACCACCCGGGCGCCATTGCGCGGGCCAACCCGTGTCTGGTAGGTTTCGATCAGTTCATCAAGCGCTGCCGGGTCCACATAGCCCTTTTCCACCAGCAGGCTTTCCAGCGCCTTGACCCGCAAAGCGGTCTCGGACAGTTCGGAATGCTCACCGTCACCATGGTGGTGATCGTGATGGTGGTCATGATGGTGATCATGGCTGTCGTGTGCCATCTGGCGGGTTACTCCCTTGATTGATTTGGAATCATACTGCACTCAACCCTGCAGACCAACAACTTACAAATTGACAAGGAAGTCCAACATGACCGCGAAACTTGAAGGCATCAAGGCATGTGTGTTCGATGCCTATGGCACATTGTTGAATGTTCATGCCCCGGTGGCGCAACTTGCATCACGCATCGGAAAAGACGCAGATGCGGTCTCCAGGCTATGGCGGCAGAAGCAGCTTGAGTATACCTGGCTTCGGTCGCTGATGCAGGCTTACGTCCCGTTCTGGCAGGTCACCGGTGATGCCCTGGATTATACGCTTGAAGCGTTCGCCATTGACGATAAACCGCTGCGCGATAATCTGATGGACCTCTACCTTCACCTGGCGGCCTATGACGATGCGGTGGCCTGTCTCAAGGTTCTGAAGGAGCTTGGATTTGGCACTGCCATCCTGTCCAACGGATCACCCGACATGCTGGATGCCGCCGCGAAATCTTCAGGGCTTGATGCCAGCCTGGATCATAATATCTCGGTGGCCGATGTCGGCATTTTCAAACCGGACCCGCGCGTCTACCAGCTTGCGGTGGACCGGATGGGCGTGGCGCAGCGCTCTGAAATCTGTTTTGTCTCGGCCAATCCATGGGACGCGCAGGCAGCCAAGAGTTTCGGATTCCAGGTTGCCCGTATCGACCGCTATGGCCTCAAGGACGACCGGATTCCCGGCACTCCCGACATGCTGCTGGCCAGCCTGGAAGACCTGCCCGGCGTTGTGCGCTGATATTGTGGAACGCGCCGCTGAAGCGGTCTAATCGGCAAGGTGATTGGGCAGCAGTTTGCTGAACACCACTACCAGGAAAGCCGTACTCAGTGCGAAACCCAGCAGGCCGGCGATCGATGCAAACGCGCCGTACAGGCGGATGTTCTCGGCCAGAACGATGTCGCCGTAGCCCAGGGTGGTATAGGTGACCAATGCAAAATACACAGCGCCGGCAGGATCGCCGAAGCCACCGGACGCAATCAACGATATTGCCCACAGCCATATCTGAAGTGAATGGGACAAGACAATCACGCCGAGCGCCGCACCCAGCAATACAAAAGTGCTGAGCAGCGGCCCGGATGCCCACAGTTTTCCATTCAGCCATTTCAACAGCCTGATGTCGGCTATCAGGAAGCCGACATGCAGGGCCAGGCAGATGCCCAGCATCACGGTTCCCCAGATCATCTGCCCCGACATGGTCATCCTCTTGCGTTCCCGATAGGAGAATCTAAGCAGCAAAGTACGCAAGAATTCAACCCCGGTACCAGTCGGGCAGAACCGTGCTGCCGTTGGTATTACCGGTTGATGGTCGGCGATTGGGCTGCGCCGGGCGCTGGTGATACAGACAACTGTGTCGAGTTTACTTCTTTTTGCTGCCACCCGTCACCGACACCATTCCCTTGGTCAGGCTGTTGGAAGGTGTGGCTTCTGCCGGCTTCTTGACCTGCTTCGGTTTCTTGATTTCGCGGTTGCTGCGTTTTTGACCCTTGGCCATGGTTTGCTCCTGTTGGCGGAATAGATGATGGTGTATTTCGGTAGATAGAAAAACAAAGGCCCCGTCGCTGCGGTGAGCTACGGGGCCGCAAGACGCGAGATCAGGGTGATTTTGATTGAATCAACCAAAATCAAGAGCCTGACCGTTTTCAAAGTGCCAGAGCAACTTTAAGGGTTCTAACGAACCCGTGTTGCGCCGGCCGTCTTGTTCTGCATCAGGCGCTGCTTCAAGTGGGCAGCTCAAACCGCCAGTACATCCGTGGTCGGTCTTCAAAGCCTGAAATACAGACTATGTTTCAGGAGCCGCCGGATCAGATCCGGCAGCCTTGCCTCAGGAGGCGAGTTCCAGCTTGTCAGCTGACATCTTACCGCTGCGGGCATCTGAAACCAGTTCGAACTTGACCTTCTGGCCTTCGTTCAACGTGGACATACCAGCTCTTTCGACAGCTGAAATGTGCACAAAGGCGTCTTTCGAACCGTCTTCAGGTTCGATAAATCCAAAACCCTTGTTTGCGTTGAAGAACTTTACTGTTCCGGTGATCATATTGCATTCCTTTCAAGGAGCACCCGGCAGGTCACACATTGTAACTGCTCGGAAACGTATATCGCTCACATTGTCAGGAGAAGTCTGATCAAGTCGGCGCACCGCTATATCGGGGCAACACCAGACAAGTGCATTACATACCAACCCAATATGGCGACGCTGGTCGGTAATGACAAGTGGCAATACAGCGTGCCTGTTTTCGCTCGCCGTCACCTCGCTAACCAAAGTCTGTTGATGCAGCAGAAGGGCTATCCCAGCTTTTTTGCAACTCTGTCCACGAAAGCCCGGGCGTTTACAACAACGCGCTGGTGCTGACCGTTGCCGATTTCTTCAACCTCGTCACGGGCAGTGACACTGAAGAAAAGCATGCGGCCTTCGACCTTCACCAGTTCCGCCCTGGCGGTTACCTTCATACCTGTCGGAGTTGCGGCTGTGTGTGATACGTCGAGATGCGTGCCAAGCGACTGCCTGGCGTCAGGAAGCAGGTGTTCGACGGCATCCAGCGCGGCTTCTTCCATCAAACCGATCATCACCGGTGTTGCCAGGACGAAAATCTTGCCTGACCCCACCCGTGCTGCAGTATCATTGGTGCCCACTACCATGTCGGCATTGCCGACCAGCCCCGGCTTCAGATTGTCCATTGTGTTTTCCTCTTTAGGCAGGAAGCATGTACTTGCTATTTGTCATCAGATCAGTCGGTGCTGCGGCGATCAATTTTAACGTCCAGTCTTTTGGTTTTGGTCGGTCGCGAACACGCATCTGACTACTATTGAAACCGGCGTCAACTCATGAAGTGAAATTGAGATTGTTTTGATGGATGTGCGGATGTCTATTTGTTGATACTGGCCTGGATGATCTCACCTGCAATTCTGTGTGCAGACATGGCGGCGCCTTCCTGCCAGCCGGGCAGTTCGCTGACCTGATCGCCGGCCAGAAAAGTCCGTCCTTCCGCATTCAGAAGTTTCTTGAATGCGGGATCTGTGAACCCGTGTTTCCATCTGGGCCACACACCGGCAGCAAGCCTTTGACGCTGCCAGGCAATCGAAATCGGATGCCGCAGCAGTTTGCCAATGCCGGGATGCAGAAGTTCCGCACCTTGCAGTGAAAGCTGCGCGCGCGCGCTGTAGGAGAGATTGGCAAACCGTTCCGAGACCCTGTTGAGCGGGTAGGCTCCGACAACCACTGCGGAAGCTGTCTGAAAACCGCTTGACGGGTACCAAAACTGCCGGATCGGATGATCAGCAAATGAAATACCACCATAGATTGATTGCTGCTCTTCCCATGGCCTGCTGATGGCCTGCCAGCCGAGCTTGGCTCCTTTGGAAAAGCGTACCGAGCGCAACGCTTCGCGGTAGGGCGCCGAGAAGTTTGTCTTGATGCCTGCAAACAACGGGGCCGGTATTGAGGCAATGCAATAGTCTGCCTTCATTGTTTCCTGGCGGTTTGAAGCGCCATCCCACCAGGAAACAATCACACCGTCCTTGCGGTTTTCGATTTGCCGGACAGTGCACTGTTTTTTGATATCGCCTGCCAGGGCAGCTTCAAACCCGGTGACGATTTTATCCATGCCGCCGACAGGTTGCAGCAGGGTCGGTTGCTGGAACTGATCAAGTTGCTGGTAAGTTGTTGCTTTCCAGAACCGCGACCGCAACAACTGCTGCAAGGCAATGAGTGCGGGTTGTCCTGTGTCACCTTGTGAACCAGGCGTACCCATGGCCCGGCCTGACTGTGCTTTGGTGAAACGCTGGAACTGTTGCAGCAATAGTTCAGCATCATTGTCTGACAACGCGGTTCCAAGCCTGCCTGACTCGACGCCATTGCGGACCAGGTCTCCAATATGCTGCATGAGGTCAAGTTCGAGCCGGCGTAAGCGAACCGACTTGCCGTCAAAGTGATGCGGACTCACAAACAGGGCATTTGTGTTGAAATTGATGAACAACTCCAAAGCGATATTGAACTGTCTGCAGTAATCAAGCATCAGCCGGTGCGAACTTGCCAGCCGGGCAGGTCCGGCATTCATGTATAAACCGTCATCAAATTTGCAGAGTTGATCGGGTTGGCCGTTTTCAGAAACCCGCGTGCCGCGCCTGATTGTGAAATTGCGCCCGCCCGAGCGGTCTTCACCTTCCAGAACAGTGCAGTTGAAGCCGCGTTTTTTCAACTCATAGGCTGCGACAAGACCGGAAATGCCTGCGCCGATAATCACAACGCGATGCTGATTGCCAGGGGTGCCTTCAGGTAGAGAAGGCTGCGTTGCCGGGCCAGCGGTTTTTGAATTTGCCACCGGGTCCAGCAAGGGAAGCATTGCGAGCATTGCCGATGTGCCAGCGGTCGAAACAAAGCTCCGTCGGTTGATCGTCATGGTCCGTCTTCCTTCGAAGTTGACACTACCTTATGCCAATGCAAATTATCAATTGCCTGGAACGGAGAAGATATTGCCGGATATTGACCAAACCCTGAAGCGCTTGCTCGCGTGCTGCTGGAACGGCGCGCTGTACGCCCGCTATCCGCGTGCTGTACGGGTGTTCAGGAGTGATCTTGGTTACTTTCCGAATATCGTATTTCCCGAAACCTACAATGAGAAGATGTTTTGGCGCCGGGTGTTTGACACTGACCCGATGCACGCGATCTATTGTGACAAGCTGGCGGTCAAGGATGTTTTTACGAGCGCCTGCAAAGAGTTGAAGGTTGCTGAAGTACTCTGGACCGGCGGTGATGCGGCCGGTCTGCCTGCCGAGTTGTTGGATCAGACCGTTTTTGTGAAAACCAATAATGCAAGCTCGCGCAATGTCAGATGTCCGCAGAATGAAATCAGTCATGAAGAGGTTCACGAGCAGTGCAGGCGCTGGCTTTCAAAACCTTACAAACCCTGGAACAGGGAATGGGGATATGCCCAGATCAAACCGCTGCTATTTGCTGAACGCGCAATCGGCGCCCAACACGGTGTGCTGGAAGACCTGAAGGTGCATCTGTTTGCAGGCAAGGTCTATTACAACATGATTTATCACGATGAAGGCATGCCGGGATGCTTATCAGCCATTTTCGACGGGGATGGCGAGCGCCTGCCGGTCACCAATACGATCGTTCAGCATGACCACAGTCGGGCGTTGCCTGAAGGCTACAAGGTTCCAGGTGCCTATGGCCGCGCTATGGAGGTTGCGGAGAAAATTGCTGCCGGGAGCGATTATCTGCGGGTTGACCTGATGTGTGACGGCAACGAACTGTATGGTGGGGAAATCACCGTCTACCCTACAGGCGGCACCATGACGAATTCAGATCCGGCAGTGCTGGCCGACATGGGCAGATGCTGGAATCTTGGTCTGAGTTGGTTCCTGCAGACAAAACACACCGGATGGCGCAAATGGTACCAGCAACGCCTTCGCGATCATCTGCAGGGTAAGCAAATCTAGTTGAGCGGACAGCAACGCACCAGGGCTGAGGGAGAGGCCTACAGGCCAATGGATTGCGCGTGCGCTGGTCACGTGATTCTAAAGTTCGGTACATAATGTCTGTTCTGTTTTCTGGCAGAAGCGTTTGACTGCCGCAAGGATTTCGTCAGCGGACTTGTTCCATCTGGAGCAGTCCGGTGATACCAGCAGAATGTTTGAACGCATGCTGGAATACTCGACTCTTCTGGGTCGGTTCAATGCCCTCGAGGGACAATATGAAACTGTTAAAACCGGATGCGCTGCCAGCAAGCAAACAACCGTTGATCTGTGTACCAGACTGCCCGGCTACCGCGCAGCTGTCGCACGTTTGGCTGAATATGCGGAGCTGTATGGCGAGGTCATTGCGCAGCAAACAGCAGCGACTGCAGCAGCCTCGGCTGCAATGGCAAACATTGAAAGCGAACCGGGCGCTGCCCAGGCTGCAGCCGGCAAGGCAGTGCAGTGTTTGGCCAGGGCACAGGAGGCGGCAAAACCCACGCTGGATATCGATCTCGTATTGGCCACGCTCCAGGCTCGCTGCAATGTTGCTAAGCTGACGGCTTTGAAGCCGATACTGGCGGCCAGCGATGATGCACGAGCCTCCGGGTTGCTGGAAAAAGAGGCAACCGCCATCACTGTCTGCAAGGCGAGACAGCAATCCAATGTTTGCCGGAGTTTGCGTGGCGCGCAGTATAAACTGTCGCAATCAGCATCTGGCGAATACGAATGTGGATGTGAGGCTGGCACGGTCAAGAATGCCAGGGGAGTGTGTGTGCAAGAAAGGCTACAGCGTCAGTCGTTCCGGGGCATGCAAATCCGAGCGCGCACCTATCACCCGCGCACAGGCAAACAAGCTTTGCAACGAGGTCAACAAGGGTGGTGGTTTTCTAGCGGGCAAACGGAACTCATCCGGCGGCTGGACGTGCGTCCGCAGCAAGACAGCGGCCAACAAATGGTGCAGGGACAACAACAAGGGCCGGGGCTGGTATTCGATCAACCGCAAACACGACGGTACCTTTGGCTGCAGGCAAAGCAGCAAGAACCCGAAGGCGGAGGCGCGTGCTGATTGCCGTCGCCGGATGAAGCAGCAGGGCCTGGTCTATGCCTACACCAGCTTCCGCAAAAGCGGCAGCTACCGCTGTTTCTGGTGTCCCGCAGGACAACGCTATCGAAAAGGCAAATGCCGTTCTCGCAACGCACGCAGAAAACTGACTTGTCCCAGGGGTTATATGCTCAGGGGCAAACGGTGCTATGCGCGCAATACAGGCAGAAAAACCCAGTCCGGGCGGCGTTACAAATGCACTTATTCCAACCCGGACGGATCGCTGCTGGGCGGTGGCGGGTCGACCAGTACGATTTATTCCCCAAATCCCGTCCGCGGCATGAATTGCAGGCGCGTCAGATGACGGGTGGCCTGCAGTTGGGCTGATACATTTCCTGGTTTCGCATTGGTGCCGAAGGTGGCCATGATGTGCGGCCAACAATGTTGCCAGCAAACGCAGAAAACCGGTCAAACGATTCCATGTAAGTGAAACATGCTCTATGGCTGCATCAGCAAAAGGTAATTCCGCAACAACCGGAAAATCGAAGGCTCTGACAGAACCGGGTTGCGGACGACATTGGCGAGTTGGTGTCCGGTCAGGTTCTGGTAGCTTGCGTAACCACGCTTCTTGTACAACAGGCTGAACAGAGACTGGTCATGCCTGTGCGACTGGAAGTCAGCAAATTCGGGTTCGTCGCAAAACGAGGGCATGTCAGATACAAGCCTTGCCTGGCACACCAGATCCATCCACTCAGACACAAAGTCCCAACTGGCTGTGCTCTTGACGAACAGCATGGTTCCGGCGCGCAATTGCGGCGTGTCCCAGTACACTTTGCTATCACAACCCATCACGACGAAGGCATCCCGCTTGGTCCATTGGCGCTCCAGCAATCCCTGGCCCACCTCAAAGCCCAGCACCCCATCCTTGAGTGCTCTGCACACCTCAATCTGTGGCGCGAATGAACCGGTGACAATTGCACCGCTATCGCAATAGATGATGACATCGCCGTCCTCGACCCTTGTCATCGCATCCAGGATAATATGAGGTTTCCAGAGCCACAGGCCGGCGCCGCGTTTCTCGCCAAGGAGAAACTGATTGCTTTGCACAAAACTGGCCTCCAGATGCTTCGGCTGATACCGAATGCACTGATCAACACCGCCCATTCTGGTCGCCGAACGTGCATTCATTCGCTGCCTGCGCCGAAATTGATGATTTGCATAATTTAT
>JBDNEZ010000140.1:0-7071 GCA_041690095.1 Anderseniella sp. | reverse complement strand
TTTTTCGCCCGCGCAATGAAATCAGAACCGTTGGATGCCTCGCGCACGGCAGCGGTTGCCACGGCAAAGACTTCAGAGACATTCATCTGGTTGCACAAGGCCCGAAACCGCCTGATTGCATTCAGCGCTCGCTCGCTTGCCTCGTCATCCAGTGCACCGGTCTGGGCTACACCGCGCCCGAGCGCACACAACACTTTTTCATTGAACATGGGAGACGGCGCGCGTCTGAGGCCGTCATAGACCACCATACGCACCGAGTTTGAGCCGATGTCCACTACCGCAACCGGTGGCGCATCGCTAATTCTGTCAAGTTTCCTAGCGGGGTTCACTCAGACCTGTCCCGTTGCTGGATTGCACATCAGACGCGATCCCTGACTGCTCATTGCGTTTAACGACCGGCAATAGCAGGTGGCAGGCTATCTTTCAAAGAACTTCCACGCCCGGACAGCGATGGGTTGTTCATAAAGTATTCGTGCGCATTGAACGGCTCCTCATCCGGACCCGGCACCATGCGCTGCGAGCTGCCATCAGGCATCAACTGCCAGCTTTGCTGATTGTCCCTGAGATTTGCGACCATGATCTGATCAAGCACCTGCTGATGAACGGTCGGCGTGTCGACCGGCACGAGCGTTTCAACGCGCCGATGCAGGTTGCGCGGCATCCAGTCAGCCGACGAGATATAAACCCGGGCCTTCTTGCCCGGCAGTCCGCCGCCATTGCCGAAACAGACAATGCGCGAATGCTCCAGAAAACGCCCGATGATCGACTTGACGCGAATATTCTCTGACAGACCCGGCACACCTGGTCGAAGACAGCAAATCCCGCGAATAACAAGCTCAATCTGAACACCGGCATTGCTGGCTCGGTACAGTGCATCAATGATCTCTGCGTCTACCAGCGAGTTCATCTTGGCCCAGATGGCTGCAGGCCGGCCGGCCGTGACGTGAGCAATTTCTTCTTCAATATGCGAAACAAGGCGCTTGCTCAATGTGAGCGGCGACAGGGCTATGCGTTCCAGCTCGGTAGGCTCGGCATAACTGGATACATAATTGAACAACCGTGCCGCATCACGGCACAGGGCCGGGTCACAGGTAAAGAACGACAAATCCGTATAAATACGGGCCGTGATAGGATGATAATT
Source organism: Anderseniella sp. (assembly GCA_041690095.1). Classification (GTDB taxonomy): domain Bacteria; phylum Pseudomonadota; class Alphaproteobacteria; order Rhizobiales; family Aestuariivirgaceae; genus Anderseniella. The sequence goes on along the minus strand of JBDNEZ010000140.1, from coordinate 5,930 downwards.
GCCGGTACCATAGTGGACATAGGTTCTCAGCTTACCGCCTTCGCGACGAACAACCATCGATGTCTTGGCATGGGTTTTAAGCTCCACAAAACCGAACACCACCTGAACACCTGCGCGTTCGAGGTTGCGTGCCCACTGGATGTTTTTCTCCTCGTCAAACCTTGCTTTCAGCTCGACGACCGCCATAACCGACTTGCCGGCTTCCGCTGCCATGACCAGGGCTTCTACAATCGGGCTCTGGTTGGACGTACGGTAGAGGGTCTGCTTGATGGCGACGACGTCGGGGTCTGCGGCAGCCTGGCGGACAAACTGCACCACGGCATCAAACGATTCATACGGGTGATGGACAATTATGTCCTTCTGGCGAATGGCGGCAAAGCAGTCGCCCCCGTGGTCACGTATACGTTCCGGGAACCGCGGATTGTAGGGTGGAAACTTGTGCTCCGGCATATCATCGAGAATGAGCTGCGATGTATCTGCGTAGCCAACGACGCCGTCGCACATGACGATGGCATCATCAACTGCATTGAGTTCGCGGGCGATGAACACCCGAAGATCTTCGGGACAACCGGTATCGACCTCCAGACGCACCACGCTGCCACGTCGGCGGCGCTTCAGGGCACGTTCAAAATACCGGACCAGATCCTCGGCTTCTTCCTCAACCTCGATATCGCTGTCGCGCAGGATGCGGAACATCCCCCTGCCCTTCAACTGATACCCGGGGAACAGCCGCGGCGTAAAGTGAGTGATCATGTCTTCGATCATGATGAAACGGGCCACCGGCAGACCTTCGTCAGTCTCGCCTTCCGGCAAACGCGTAAACCGCTCGAGTTGTTGCGGCACCTGCACCAGCGCCTTCATGGTTCCGCCATCAGACTTGCGCACGAGTTGCAGCGCGATCATCAGGCCACGATTGGGCAGGAACGGAAACGGGTGTGCCGGATCAACGGCAATGGGCGTCAATACCAGCAATACCTGTTCGTGGAAGCGTTCATCCAGCCAGGCCCGATCCTGACTGGTCAACTGATCCGTGTTGACGAGTTCAACCCGGTTTTCCTGCAGTTCATCGCGCAATGCACGCCAGCGCTTGTCCTGCTCTCCCATCAGCAGGCCCGCCTCGGTGCGAACGCTGGACAACTGGTCAGCCGGTGTCATGCCATCTTGCGACAAGCCGGTCACATTTTCACGTATCTGGGCCGCGATCCCGGCAACGCGAACCATGTAGAATTCATCCAGATTGTTGCCGGAAATGGATAGAAAGCGGAGCCGCTCGAACAACGGATGCGCGGTGTTTCTCGCTTCCATCAGGACACGGTAATTGAATCCCAGCCACGACAACTCCCGATTGAAAAACCGCTTGGGCGAATGGGCCAGATCCTCGTTGACCATAGCACTTGCAGCCGCCGCTTTGGCGCTTGCCAGTTCACTGTCGTTGCTGTTTTCGAGGTTCATGTTTGTCTCGCTGCGCAAGCCGATCTCTCCATAATATAGATTTGTAACACATCAATGACAGCTGCCCCAATCGGGCGGTGCAAAGAATGTTAATCTAATTCACGAATTCATAAACAGATTCAGTCTGCATCGAACAGGTCGGGTTCGACATCGTCCTGCATGACCCGGGCAACCAGATTGCGGGTTATTTCCGCGCGTTCGGCAAGCGCTCGCGCATCAATTTTCGCAACCAGTGAGCGTGCCGCCTCAAACGAACGTTCCATGCGCAGCAGCATATAAGTGATGGCCGCTTCATCAACACGCAATTGCCGGTCGGCAAACAGCTTTACCAGCAACCCCCGCAACAGGTTGTCATCCGGATCACCCAGACTTGCCACTTGTGCCGCCTTCAGACGCGAGGCGAGATCAGGCAGTGCAACACCCCAGCTTGACGGATACTGACTCGAGGTGATCAACACACTGCCTGCATTCTCGCGCGCCATGTTGATCAAGTGAAACAACGCCGTTTCATCCAGCCTGTGACCGGGTGCATCTTCCACAGCAACAGCGCCGGTCAACATCAGATCTGCTACAGCGGGTTTTTGCAATGCATCGGCCGAAACCGTTGTGGCGCCAGCGCGGGTACACCAGACATCGCACAAATGGCTCTTGCCCGACCCTGCAGCCCCGACAAGAATGAGCACGGGAGATGGCCATTCAGGCCATGCATCGACAGCCGCCACAGCGGCCTCATTGGCACCCGACACCAGAAAATCGTCGCGTCCCGTCGCCACCCGGTGCGGCAAATCCAGTATGAGTTGGTGTGCAGATCTTGTCGCCACTGCGCTCAACCGCTCTTGGGTGGTGTGGATTGGCGCTTTTTTGTGGTGCCCAGATAGAGGTTCGACGCGAGGTACTTGTTCAGGAAAAAACGCGACAACACGCCAATGGCGGCTGCCAGCGGTACTGCCAGTAACACGCCTGCAAATCCAAACAGGTACCCGAATGCGAGCAGCGCAAACATCAACCACACAGGGTGTACGCCAATCGACCGGCCAACCAGCTTGGGAGACAGGAAGTTGCCTTCGATGAACTGGCCAACACCGAAGATGGCGGCAATGATGAGAATGTGCACCCAGTCCGGCCAGAACTGTACCAGTGCGGTGGCAATGGCCAGAATTCCGCCAACAGCAGCACCAACGAACGGAATGAACGACAAAACACCGGCCGTAACGCCGATCAACAGGCCAAAATTCAACCCGGCCGCAATCAGCGCGACAGCATAGAACATCCCGAGCAGCAAGCAGACCGTGCCCTGCCCCCTGATGAAGCCGGCCATGGCAGTATTGATGTCGCGCGCAACACTGCGCACTGTATCGACATGGTCACGCGGCACCCAGCCGTCGATCCGCTTAACCATCCGGTCCCAGTCGTTCAGCATGTAGAACGTTACAAGCGGCGTAATGATCAGCAATGACATGAGATTGAACAGCGCCAGACCACCCGACAGCAAGGATTTCAGCAGACTGGCTATCCACCCGGCTGCCTTGGTTGCGATGTCGGTTCCAGACGTAGGCAGGCTGGCGCTGGTTTTTGCCAAAGCGTCCTTCAACCAGACCGGCGCCAGATCATTGAACAAAGTGACCAGGGTCGTCACATCAGACGGCAGGCGCTCGGCAAACTTGCCTATCTGGTCTCCGATAAGCGGCACAATCAGCAACACCACGAGCACGAGCGCAAAGGCACTGGTCAGGACAATAACAAGAGTGGCCGCCAGGCGTGGCAACTTCAGGCGTTCAAGCGCATCTGCCACCGGGTCAAGAAAATATGCCAGCACGATGCCTGCAAGGAACGGGAGCATGATGTCGGCAAACAGCCACATGAAAACGATGAACGCACCGAGTGCGGTCAGCCATATCAATACCTGACGCTGGACAGTCATGGCGCTCACCCCTCATCAACAGTGTCGACTGACCCGTCGACAGAACCTGCCTTTGCCATATGTTGTAACCAGTCCCGCAAATAAACCGCAAGAGACGCCAGGGTAAGTGCACCGGTGATCGCCGATCCGGCGACGACCATTGCCGGGTTCAGCGACGAGAAACCGAGTGCGGCAAGCAACCCCGCAACAAGCAATATCTGCATTACCGTGTTGGCCTTTGACACCATGTTCGGCTTGATCTTGATCGGACGCCCCATCAGCCATGACAGAATTACGGCGCCGACAATCGCCACGTCCCGGCTAACCACGATAATCACGATCCAGCCGGGAAGGTGTTCAACCATACCGAGCACCACATAAATCGAAACCAGAAGGGCCTTGTCGGCAATCGGATCCAGATATGCACCGAGTTCAGACGCCAGATCAAACTGCTTGGCCAGAAATCCATCCACGGCATCAGAGATGCCCGCCAGTACGAACACAAAGAACGCGGCCGGATACAGCGACTGATATAGCAGCCAGACAATCACCGGCACCAGGAACAACCGGCCGATGGTAATGAAATTGGGAAGTGTCATGGCTGACACACCAGCGATCGGTCGCCTTGCATCAACCTGCTTGCAGTACCCATGTCCCACCTACATTTTGCAATGCCAGGCCTGCTGACCAAAGTGACTGGCGCATTTGTTCGAAACCAGTGACATAGGACAATTGCACGATGGCCCCGCCCTGAGAAATGGTCGAAATATCCACTCCGGAAATTCCGGGCGTTGCCAGAATCCGGGCTCGCAATGCCGACCATTCTTCGTTTGAGAAAAATGCGACAGCGACCGGCAGTGTGGCAATCGGAAGGCTTTGAGTGACCGGAGCTGCTTCATTTTCCTTTTTCCAGCGCGACAGCATAACCTGGTGAAACCGCAAAGCCGCAATTCTTGCAGCGGTTTCAACACCACCACCGTCTTCGGCAATATAGGCCTTGTCAAATTCCAGTTTGCCAATGGCACTGGTGCCGATCATGTTTGCCTGAACCGTATCTGCATCGACGGCTGAGGCTTCCGCGACGACAATAGCATCCGCCTCGTAGCGCAGCCTGATTGCTTCCAGGGATGCCTGATCCCGGCTGGCTGCAAGTTCTGCCGTCAAGGTGTCGGTATCTGCCAGATCACCCAGCGGTACGATCAAGGGAACCAGTGAATTCTCTGCCCGTAGCGACAGCCATGCGGTTCGCCATGGATTATCTTCCCACACCACCACACCTTCCGGGGTTCGCCATACCGGTACGACAACCGTCTTGCCGGCCAGCTTCTCATTATACCCGACGCCCAGTTCGGACATCAACTTGCGCATATTACCAGGCAGGAAGCGCACAGTCAGCTTGCCGATATAGCGTTTTGGACCGGTACTTTCCTGTTCAATCGACAGGCTGTCCAACATCGCATCGATTCGCCTGGACGGAATGTCCGACAGCCTGTCTGCAATGGCATCACCGCCGACGCGCTGCGCGAACAGGGCAAATGCCTTGACATTCGCTTCGGTAATGGCCAGCTTTTTGGCTTCAGCAGCGGTTTCGGCGCGCACATCCACTTCAACACCGGTAATGGTGTATAACGGATTTTCCATGGCAGATGCCGACAATGAAGCAGTACCGCAGGCAACCGCAATCATCAACGCGCCGGCGACCGGGAACCGCACTGCAGCGACAATTTCGGCGCGCAGCTGCTGCAGGCAGCCAGTCAGGACGGCCAGCCTATAGACCGCACTGACTGCATATGACCTGACGCGCATGATTAGTCCGTGGTGGATAAATGACTTCATTACCCGGCGATTTTCCTTGCAACCATCCCACTCAATCACCCAATAAGGGTGGCCTTCGTGCCAGTGTCAACCGGCACAACAGTCAATGGCAGTGGTGGATATAAAATTCAAGCGTAGTGTGCAGGCACCAATATGACAAATAAGCACAATGGCCTAACCTACAGTGATGCGGGCGTCAGTATTGAGGCAGGCAATTCACTGGTTGATGCCATCAAGCCATTGGCAGCATCTACAAGGCGCAAGGGGTCAAACCCGTCGCTGGGTGGATTTGGCGGCCTGTTTGATCTGAAGGCCTGCGGGTTCAAGGACCCGGTTCTGGTTGCGGCGAATGACGGCGTTGGTACCAAACTGCGGGTGGCAATCGAAAGCGGTATTCATTCCGGCGTCGGCATCGATCTTGTGGCGATGTCCGTCAACGACCTGATCGTACAGGGTGCCGAGCCGCTGTTCTTCCTGGACTATTATGCCACCGGCAAGCTTGATGTCGCCATTGCACGCGAGGTCGTTGCCGGCATTGCCGAGGGCTGCCGGCAGGCAGGCTGCGCGCTTATCGGTGGCGAAACAGCAGAAATGCCGGGCATGTACCATGGCAACGATTACGACCTTGCCGGTTTTGCAGTCGGCGCAGTCGAGCGGCGCAAAATATTGCCAAAGAAGAATGTCGGCGCCGGAGACGTGATCCTTGGCCTGGCATCATCGGGACCGCATTCGAACGGCTATTCGCTGATCCGCAAGATCGTTG
>JBDNEZ010000139.1:0-5245 GCA_041690095.1 Anderseniella sp. | reverse complement strand
GCGCGGCATCAAATCCGAGCTGTGTGATGTTTTCGCAGCCTTCGTCCGATCTGCTGGTGCCGGTTATGCTCCACTGGTCGCGCGCCAGGCCGGCGGCCAGCGCGCGACAGGAAAACCCGAACCCGAAACACAACAGATGATTGGGTTTATCAGGCATCCCATTCCCTTCTCACATCTGCATCAGCCTCTGCGTCGCGGCGCGCTGCAGCCATATCCACGAATTCTCTACGCGCAACAAGCTTCGACAATGCCCATATGGCCATGGCCCGAACCTCGCCTGCAGCATCATCCAGCAGGTTGACCGCGCACGGGATCAGGCCGGCGTCTGCCGAATTGCCAACGGCAATCATGACATTGCGCACAAACCGGTCGCGCCCAATGCGCTTGACCGGCGAGCCGGAAAACCGGACCCTGAACGCCGTGTCATCCAGGCCTGCCAGATCGGCAAGCGATGGCGAAACGAGATCTTCACGCGCGGCAAGCTTTGCCTCGTGCGCCTGGCCGGCAAACTTGTTCCACGGGCACACGGCAAGGCAATCGTCGCAGCCATAGATGCGATTGCCCATGGCCTCGCGAAACTCACCGTCAATGTGGCCCTTGTGCTCAATGGTCAGATAGGAAATGCAGCGCCTGGCATCCAGCCGGTAGGGTGCGGGAAACGCATTGGTCGGACAGACATCAAGGCACGCGGTGCACGATCCGCAATGATCGTCCTCGGGTTGATCCGGGTTAAGATCGGCGGCAGACAATATGGCGCCGAGAAACAGCCATGAGCCATGCTCGCGCGACACCAGGTTGGTGTGCTTGCCCTGCCATCCGAGCCCGGCACGATGGGCCAGCGGTTTTTCCATCAACGGCGCCGTGTCGACAAACACCTTCACGTCCTCACCGGTTTGCGCGGCCAGCCATCCCGCCAGTGTCTTCAACCGGCCCTTGACAACATCATGGTAATCGCGCCCCAGCGCATAGGTTGAAATCACGCCGGTCGAGCGATCCTCCAGGCGCGCCATGACATCCATTGCAGGCGCGTAGGACATCGCCAGCATGATGCAGCTTCTGGCCTCTGCCCACATGGCGTCCGGCGACACGCGTCTGTCCAGTGTGGTTTCCATCCAGTCCATGCCGGCGTGATGACCGGCGCCTACCGCTTCGCGCAACCGCAGCCCGGTGTCCACGGGCAGGCTCGCCGCGGTGATGCGCAGGTCGCAGAAACCGAGTTCGCCGGCCCGCTGTCTCAGTTGTGTCTCAATAGGTTGTGCCATGCAGCAAGACTATCAGAAGTCGAGCTCTGAGTACTGGGAAGATGGCGGCATGCCGCGCACCTGGTCAGCCAGCAGCGACCGGAATGACGGTCTCGACTTGATCCGCTGATACCAGGCCTTGGCATCGGGCACTTCGTCCCACACCAGGTCACCGAGATAATCGGCCACCGACAGATGCGAGGCTGCAGCAAGGTCGGCCACGGTCAGATCATCGCACACCAGGAGATTGCGCGCCTGGGCCAGCGCATTGATGTAGGCCAGATGCGTGCGCAGCGCCTCAAGCGCCGAGCGCACCCGGTTCATCTTCGGCGCGCCGCCGCCGTGCGCCGGGGATACAAACCTGCGGACCACTTTTTCCATCAGCAGGGGCGATGTAACCTCATGGTGAAACTTGCCGTCAAACCACGCCACAAGCCGGCGCACTTCAGCGCGCACGACCGGATCGGTCCCCCACAGAGACCCCGTCTCCGGCGGCCCCTGCTCGTCCAGATAACCGCCCACGGCTTCAACGCCAGCACAAACGGTGCCGTCCTGATCAATCAGCACCGGCAGTGTGCCGGACGGGTTCATGTCAAGAAAGGCCTCCCGCATTTCCCAGGGACGTTCCTCGTTCAGTTCGGCGGCAAGCCCCATTTCGGCAAGCGACAGCCTGATGCGCCGAGAAAACGGATCCAGAGAAAAATGCAATAGACGCACCATAGCGCGGTCACCAAAAAGTCTGTTATGAGGCCCAAACCCGAACCGGTTGCCAGCGATTCGCAACCTTGAAAAGTATTATCTCAGTAAAGCGAAGTTGTGGCCAGCGCCAGCCCAGCATCAACAGGAGATCACGAGGCATGTTTCTGGAACAGATCGTTGTACTGGCCGTTATTCAGGGAATTACCGAGTTTTTGCCGATCTCGTCTTCCGGCCATCTGATCCTGGTTCCGGCGCTGACAGGGTGGAAAGACCAGGGGCTTATTGTCGATGTGATGGTTCATATGGGCTCTTTCCTGGCGGTGATCACTTATTTCTGGCGCGATGTTCTGGCGCTCACGATAGGCGGGCTGAACCTGCTGCGGGGCCGCATGACCAATCACGGGCGGCTTGCCCTGCTGATCGTGGTGGCCACCATTCCGGCGGTTGCTTTCGGGCTTTTCGTCAAGAAGACTGGCCTGATCGATGCTGTACGAGGGCCTGAAATCGTGGCGTGGAACGCCATCATCTTCGGCGTCCTGATGTACGTCGCCGACCGGTTCGGCAAGCACGTGAAGGTCATGGAAAACATGACCTTCATGCCCGCCCTGCTGATCGGACTGGCGCAGGCCGTTGCCATCATTCCCGGTACAAGCCGTTCCGGCATCACCATGACGGCGGCCCGCTTTCTGGGCTTCAAACGCGCTGAAGCCGCGCGGTTTTCGTTTCTTGTCGGCATTCCCGCGATTGCCGGTGCCGGCGTGCTGGTGCTGGGCGAGGCAATATCCGACGGCGCCGTGATTTCAGGCGACGCCATCATCACCGGTGTGCTGACATTTTTTACCGCGCTTGGCGCCATCTGGTTCCTGATGGCCATCGTCAAGCGGTATTCACTGACCAGTTTCGTGATCTACCGGCTGTGCCTGGGCAGTTTGCTGCTGTATCTGGTCTACACGGGCTTCTTTGCAGCAGCGGCATGAAGGCAGGCAGCAGATCCGGCACACTCAGTCGACTGCCGCAGACACCGGCCCGGTGATCTCGCGCACCAGCTTGGCGCGGATGGCGGTGCGGAAGTCCTCGAAATTCCTCGCCGTCATCAGGAATGCTCCGGGCCCGCCGATGACATGATTGGCATAGTGATCGCGTAGGTCGATATTGGCCAGTTCTCCCAAGTCGATATCCTTGTTGTGGATGACCAGACCATTGATGGTTATGCCGCGCGCATTGGCGCCATCACGCGCTGCCTCGGACCTGCGTGCATCGGAGGACCCGTCACCTGAAATATCGATGACCTGACGCGCACCCTGATAAGTGTTGGTTTCAATCGAGGTGACTGAATAGCCGATCGCACCGGCAATGTCGGTCAATCCCCGAATCAGGCGGGGTGATGCCTGAATCCTGGCCGACAGGTCTGCTGCTGTGCGGCCATCACGCACCAACAGCCAGTCCACCGCAGTCGCCTGGCGGGCTTGTCCGGCCCACTGGATGACAGTGATGGCGACGCCCCGCGGGCCGGCGAAGCGGAGGGCAGCAACGACATCTGGATGCAGGAAGGCGTCTGCCAGGCCTCGCGACTGCAAGGCAAATTCGCTGGCATCCACGCTGGTGGAGGTATCAATCGCGAGCACCAGTTCAAGCTCGACAGGCTGCAGAACTTGTGCGCGTGCACCTGACGAGGCCAACAACGCGCCGAGCAGCAAACCTGCAAGGCGCGCTGTCTGCATCAGACAACCGGTGCGGAAAACTGGCCGGCCTTGCGATAACGATACAGATAACCCGGCACAATGGCTTCAACCGGTTCCGGCTTGATACCGAGACCTTCAAGGGTTCGGCCCTCGGCAATCGCGGCGTCCGACACGACATTATCGGTTTTCAACAGGTTAACCTGGTCCGCCGTCAGCACCGGACTGGGCAGCAGGCCCGCAACGGCTCCCATGATACGGGCAATGGCAAACGGCACTGGCACCAGAAGGCGGGTACGCCCGGTTACCTTGAGCACATACTGCAGCAGGTCCCTGAAGCTGCGGTGCGCAGGCCCGCCAAGCTCAAAGGTCATTCCGGTGCCGGTAGCGGTCGCAACAAGCTTTGCGACGGCTTCGGCAACATCGCCCACAAACACCGGCTGGAATTTGGTTTCACCACCGCCAATCAGCGGCAGGACCGGAGAATACCGCGCCATTGCAGCGAACTGGTTGAAGAAATGATCCTCCGGACCAAACACGATCGACGGCCTGATGATGATCGCGCCGGGAAACTCCTCGCGCGCCGCAATTTCGCCGTCAGCCTTGCTGCGCGCATATTCGGAAGCCGACGCTTCATCTGCGCCGATGGCCGACATCTGTATGAATTGTGCAGCCCCGGCGTTTTTGGCCGCGCGCGCGGCAACCCGGGCACCATGGGCATGCAAGGTTGAAAACGTCTGGCCGCCTGATGAATACAGCACGCCGACCAGGTTGATCACCACATCGGCACCGGCACACGCGGCCTCGACCGACGCCGGGTAGCGCAGATTTGCCTGCACCGGCATGATCTGACCCGGGGTGCCCATGGGCTGGAGATGACCGGCAAGATCAGGCCGACGGACCGCAATACGAATGCGATAGCCCTGGAGGGCCAGTGCGCGGGTGATGTGGCGACCCAGAAAACCTGATCCGCCGATGATTGTCACGAGTTTTGAAGATGCGGTCATGTCGGTTCGGTTCGCCCTTGAAACAGCCGTGAATGAAGCTGTGCGCCAGTGGTCAGTTGTTGTGGTTTTAACGGTCAGATGCGGGCTTTTAAAGACCCTTGATGCCACATCCACAAATTCATCATCGCACACTTATTTGCCCGGCGGCCAGCAATTGCACAAGACGCCGGTTGACAAGCTGCCCGCGCTCCAACTATGAGTGCGCCTGCCTGACGGCTTGCCTTGCAAAGCAAGCCGGATTTGGGCCCAGGTGGCGGAATTGGTAGACGCGCCAGCTTCAGGTGCTGGTTTCCGAAAGGAAGTGGAAGTTCGAGTCTTCTCCTGGGCACCAATTTGGGTTGAATTTACTTTTTAACTCAATAATTTCAGAGACCTAACGTTCTCCTGAGTACACAAATCAGTACACAGGAGCTACACAATGGGTCTTGTCTCGAAATATGTTCAGCGGCTCAAAAGTGGGTTATATCGATACCGAATGCAGGTTCCTGGTCGCCTACGAGATGCCGTGGGCAAGGGCGAAATTGTCAGGGTATTGGAAGAATCGGAAAAAGAAGCTCTCCGCGCCTATCCGCATGTTCACGCCGAGCCTGAAAGGCTGCTGACAGAACTCAAGGCGAGT
>JBDNEZ010000138.1:0-2556 GCA_041690095.1 Anderseniella sp. | reverse complement strand
CGTAGCTGGCGGGAAAAAGCGCCCGGCCCTTCGGGTGGGTCATAGCGGCCCATCGCGTGCGTTGCAGTGCTTGCCCGATGCACCACATCGCGCTGCGCACCGCGCCTGCCCGAGTGAACCGCTATGATCCCATGAAATGAGCCTCTGTTACTGAGATCTGGTATTATCCGGCTGTCCAGTTATCGCTATTCCTTCGGCAACGACAACCGCACATGCAGTTCGCGCAACTGGCGTGGCTCGGCTTCCGACGGGGCTCCCATCAGCAGGTCTGCTGCCTGCTGGTTCATCGGGAACAGGGTGATTTCGCGCAAGTTCCGGGTGCCGCACAACAACATCACAACCCGGTCAACACCTGCCGCCATGCCGCCATGCGGCGGAGCGCCATACTGGAATGCACGATACAGTCCACCGAAGCGGTCCTCGACAACCTGTTTTGACAATCCGGCAATCTCGAAGGCCTTGATCATGGTCTCCGGCTTGTGATTCCGGATGCCGCCTGACGCAATCTCGAAGCCATTGCAGACAAGGTCATACTGGTAGGCCTTGATGGTCAGCGGATCCTGGTTTTCCAGAGCATCCATCTCGCCTTGCGGCATTGAAAACGGATTGTGTGAGAAGTCGACCTTGTTTTCTTCCTCATTGTATTCGTAGAACGGAAAGTCGACGATCCAGGCCAGCTCGAAACGATCTTCATCGATGAGCTTCAGTTCAGTCCCGGCCCGGTCACGCGCAGCACCGGCAAAGCTTGCAAATTTTTCCGGCAAGCCGGCAACGAAGAAACAGGCATCGCCGTCTGCAAGTCCCATCTGGGTTCGGATGGCGTCAGTCCGGTCCGGACCAATGTTCTTGGCAAGGGGCCCTGCGCCTTCGAGGCTGTCGCCTTCGCCGCGCCAGAAAATATATCCAAGCCCGGGTTGGCCCTCGCCCTGTGCCCATGAATTCATACGATCACAGAATGCCCGCGAGCCACCGGTCTTCGCCGGGACAGCCCAGATCTCGACCTTCGGATCAGCGGCAATCATGCCGGCAAATACCTTGAATCCTGACCCGTCAAAATGCTCTGTGACAGCCTGCATCTCAATCGGGTTGCGCAGGTCGGGCTTGTCGGAGCCGTATTTGCGAATGGCATCCGCATAGGCAATACGCGGAAATTTTGCGGTTACCGGCTTGCCATCAGAAAATGCTTCAAACACGTTGCGCATGACAGGTTCAACGGTGTTCAGCACATCGTCCTGGGTCACAAAACTCATTTCGAGATCGAGCTGGTAAAATTCGCCGGGCAAACGGTCTGCACGTGGATCTTCATCGCGGAAGCAGGGTGCGATCTGGAAATACTTGTCGAAGCCCGACACCATCAGCAACTGCTTGTACTGCTGCGGTGCCTGCGGGAGTGCATAGAATTTACCGGGATGAATGCGGCTTGGCACCAGAAAGTCACGCGCGCCTTCGGGTGATGATGCGGTGAGGATCGGGGTAGAAAACTCATTGAACCCGGCGCCCACCATTTCGGAGCGCATTTTGGAGGTGATGGCCGAGCGTTTCATGATGTTGGCGTGCAGGGTTTCCCGGCGCAGATCCAGAAACCGGTATTTCAGTCGAATGTCTTCGGGATAGTCGGGCTCGCCGAACACCGGCAAAGGCAGTTCTGCAGCTTTTGAAAGTACCTCGATTTCCTGCGCGAACACTTCCACTTCACCGGTTGGCAGGTTGGCGTTGACGGTCTCGTCGGAGCGCGCCTTGACTTTACCATCGACGCGGATAACCCACTCGCCGCGCACGGTTTCTGCCGTCTTGAAAGCTGGCGAGTCGGGATCTGCCACAACCTGGGTCATGCCGTAATGGTCACGCAGGTCGATAAACAGCAAGCCGCCATGATCACGAACACGGTGAACCCAACCTGAAAGACGTGCGGTTTCCCCCACATTGGACCTGGAAAGCTGGGCGCAGGAATGGCTGCGATAGGCGTGCATGAGTAACCCTCTTGGCAAATACTGATCTTGTGCAATGGAATGCGCGCGAAAAGCGCACGAGGCAGCCTGTTTGTCAAGGTTTTGGCTTGAGAACCTGCTGATTGAGGATTAGGACAGAAATACGCACTATTATTGCTTCGCGCGGGCGCACGTCCATGAAATTCCTGACATCGTTATATCCCCTGCTTGCGGCCGCAGCCATTCTGCTGGCCGGCAACGGTCTGCAGGGAACGCTGATTGCCTTGCGATCCGTGCATGAAGGCTTCGACGCATCGCTGATCGGCCTGATGGGAACCGGCTACTATGCGGGTTTTATGCTGTCATGCCTGTTTTCCGCGAGACTGATCCGGGCGGTTGGTCATATCCGTGTATTCGCCGCGCTTGCGTCCATCGCCGCGTCTGCATCGCTGACCATGGTCTTATGGCTCGATCCGCTGGCCTGGATTGGGCTGCGCTTCATCTCCGGTTTCTGCTTTGCCGGTTTGTTCATGGTGATTGAGAGCTGGCTCAACGCGTCGGTTGACAATGCGCACCGCGCCAGCACCCTGTCGATCTACCGCATGGTGGACCTGGCCGCCGTTACCGG
>JBDNEZ010000137.1:0-12143 GCA_041690095.1 Anderseniella sp. | reverse complement strand
CATTGTGCCATAGGTGTTGGATCCCAGAACTTGATGAGGCACTCGAGCATTATCCGTTCAGCTGGAATCATCTCTTCGGATAAAAATGCTCGATTCCAAAGTGTTAGAGCAGTTTTATGCATCCATACGGATGCATATTGCTCTAAGGGACAGCTTTCACACAGCAGCGCGCGCTACACCTTCGGTAGTTTCGGCATGAACGGATAATCATCAAGCGAGACCCCGCTGTAGGACACCAGCCAGTAATAGAACCCATAGAAAAACAGCGCGATGATGGTTGTCTGGATGAACTTCCTGACGAGGCGCGGCCGGACTGGCGCCGCCGGCTCGTGGCCCTGCTCTACGACCTCTCCTGCTTCATGGACCGACTTCACTCCAAACGGCAGCACGGTGAACAATACCAGCCACCAGATGATGAAATACACCGCAAAGCCCGTGAAAAAATCAAAAATCATCAGGCCTGCTCCAGCTCGACCAGCGTGCCGCAAAAATCCTTCGGGTGCAGAAACAGCACCGGCTTGCCATGCGCCCCTATCTTTGGCTCGCCATCGCCAAGCACGCGCGCACCTTGCGCCTTCAAATGATCACGTGCCGAAATGATGTCGTCGACCTCATAGCACACATGGTGAATGCCGCCGGACGGGCTTTTGTCCAGAAATGCCTGTATCGGGGAGTTGTCCCCAAGAGGTTCCAGCAGCTCGATCTTGGTGTTGGGCAGTTCGACAAAAACCACAGTCACGCCATGATCAGGCTCTGCCTGCGGTTCGGACACACTGGCACCCAGCATGGTCTTGTAAACCTGGCATCCGGCCGCAAGGTCAGGCACCGCAATCGCAACGTGGTTCAATCGTCCAAGCATTTTGTCCAGTTCCTGTTACAGCAAATCTTCAATTATCTTTGTATCATCTGATTGGCTTTCGGCAATGAGGCGAAATGCGCCCACACCGGTGTTTGCAAACATCAGTCGGCCTGCTCAAGCCAGCGCAGGATGCGCTGGCGCTGCTCCGGTACCGATACACCACGCGGCTCGAAAATGTGCCGGATCAGGAAATGCCCGGTGAGTCTTAACCCCTGTGCCACTTCTGTCCGTGTTGGCCCATTTGATCCGTTTGTAACAAATGCCGGCAAAGCCAGTAACTTGTCCTGCCAGGGTTCGGCTTCACGCGCACACACCGCCCGTCCGGTACGTGGCGAGACATGACTGAGATCCACCGTATCGCCACTGACGGCGCACTTGCTCAAATCCAGCCCGAACCCCAGTTCATCCAGCAATCCCATTTCCCATTTGACCAGCACAGCCGGCCAGATGGCGTCATCCTGCAAGTGGTCGATCAGCAGCAGCGATGCCTCGTAAATACGCGGATGCGGTTCGCGTTCCGGCAGCAGGCTGGCCAGCGTGGTGATCGTGGTCAGCGCGGCCAACCGGTGAACGTCGTCGATGATCGCGGCTACGATCATGCGATGCGGATCGACGGAAAATGCACCAAGGTGGTCTTCCAGTCGGGCGCGCCAGACCACATTCACCAGATTTCCTGCCTGCAGCACGGGCCGCATGGCACGTGAGCGGCCACCGCGGACCAAACCCATGTGGCGGCCCCTGTCACGGGTCAGTACATCAATGATCGCCGAGCTTTCACCGTGCTTGCGGGTATTCAGAATGAGACCGTCGCCCTGCCATTGCATTGCCGCTCACCTGGGTTCCAGGCCCATCATGCGCAGACGCTCGGGATCATCAGCCCACTTTTCACGCACTTTCACAAACAGAAAAAGATGCGCAGTCTGACCGATGGTTTCGGTAATCTCCTCGCGAGCCGCCTGGCCGATTTTCTTGATCGTCTGACCGTTCTTGCCCAGTACGATCTTCTTCTGGCTGTCGCGTTCGACATAGATGACCTGCTCGATGCGAACCGACCCGTCTTTTTTCTCGGTCCATTTCTCTGTTTCCACGGTTGATGCATAGGGCAGTTCATCATGCAATCGCAGATACAGCTTCTCGCGGGTGATCTCTGATGCGAGCACGCGCATTGGAACATCGGCGATCTGATCTTCCGGATACAACCAGGGGCCTTTGGGCATGCGGTGGGCCAGCGCGGTCCGCAAATCCGCCACACCGTGGCCTTTGAGCGCGGAAATCATGAATGTGTCGGTGAACGGATAACGCGCATTCAGATCGGCTGCCAGTTGCAGCAGGTTTTCGTGCGGCACCAGATCAATCTTGTTGATTGCCAGAATGGCTTTGGCCCCGGTTGCCTCCAGCCCCTCGATGATGCGTGTATTGTCTTCGTTCAGGCCATCGCGGGCACCAATCAGCAATACTGTCGCGTCGGCATCGGCAGCACCGGCCCAGGCAGCATGTACCATCTCCTCATCCAGCTTTCGCTTGGGTAAAAAGATACCCGGCGTATCAACAAAAATGATCTGGGCAGTGCCTTCCAGCGCAATTGCGCGGATCCGCGCCCGCGTGGTCTGGACCTTGTGCGTAACAATCGCAATTTTCGACCCGACCAACTGGTTCAACAAGGTCGACTTACCGGCATTCGGAGCCCCGATCAGGGCAACAAACCCACAATTGGTTACACCCCCACCTTCCGGCAGCATCATGTCGGCTGAATTGTCCGTCATTTCCAAATCCTCTCGCGGCGCAGAAACGCCGTCGCTGCAACCTGCTCTGCCGTTCGTCTGGTGGTTGACACACCCTGCACCGGCTCTCGGCCCTCGACTGTCAGTTCAACCGTGAATTCAGGCGCATGGTCGGGGCCGGTTGTTTCGATCGTCTCATATGAAGGCACCGCGAGCGTTTTGGCAGCGGCCCATTCCTGCAGGGACGATTTCGCATCCTTACGCATGTCAGGTGCCTGTCTGACAAAATCGGCCCAATGTTCACCAATAACGGCACGCGCGGCTTCCAGACCACCGTCAAGATACACGGCAGCGATCAGGGCTTCGCATGCATCCCCGACAATATTATCGGTCACCACTGTACGCTTGTTGCCCTTGCCTGCCAGTAAAAGTGCATCTGGAATACCTAGTTTCGTGCCGATTTTGGCGCAGGTCTGGCGCCGCACCAGCAGATTGAGCATTCGCGCCAGTTCACCTTCAGGCACATCCTCGTGCTGTTCGTACAAAAGCTGCGCGATAACCAGCCCCAGCACCCTGTCTCCCAGGAACTCAAGGCGTTCATTACTGTCGACGGCATTGGTTTTCACGCCGCTGGAATGGCTCAAGGCGTGCTCGAGATACCGGTTATCCTTGAAAACATATCCAAGCCGCTTGACTAAAGCTGCAGATGCTTCGTTCTGCCTGGTCATTCGACGGTGTGGAATATCCGGCCCCAGCGAATGTTCATGGGCCATTTCCAGACCTCCCAGAACGCACCGTCGGGTCCGTGAGAGAAGAACAGTATGGTCGATTTACCGACCAGGTTCTCATACGGTACATAGCCGACATCATTGAGAAACCGCGAGTCGGTCGAGTTATCGCGATTGTCGCCCATCATGAAATAGTGATTGGCAGGCACGGTGTAGACCTGGGTATGATCCGCTTGGCCATCATAGATATCCAGCGTGGAGTAACTCACGCCGTTGGGCAGTGTTTCTATAAACCGTTTCGCGCGTGGAGAATTGCCTTTGTCCGGATTGACGAAGTCCTCAACCTGCTTGCGTTTAACCGCTTCACCATTGATGTGAAGCACCCCATCGATCACCTGTATTTTGTCACCGGGCAGCCCGATAACACGCTTGATGTAATCTGTCTCGTTATCACGCGGCAGCTTGAACACAACCACGTCGCCACGATCCGGTGTACCGGCAAATACCCTGCCGTCTATGGGGACCGGTCCGAACTTGAACAGATTGTTGCCGAACAATCCAAATGTGAAGTTGAATGAATATTTCGAATAGCCGTAAGACAGCTTGTTGACGAACAGGTAGTCTCCAACCCGCAGCGTCGGCACCATTGATTCAGACGGAATATTGAACGGCTGAAAGAAAAACGTGCGTACCACAAAGGCTATCAGCAGTGCCTGTACAATGACCTTGACGGTCTCCCAGCCACTGTCTTCAGTTTTCTTGCGTGAACGCTCCGCCTGGGAAGACATTTTCTGGCCTCTTTGCTTTTTGTCCGGCTGCTCGCGCACCCGATTCCATTCGCCGACTGTTTTGACAGTCATGTCGCAGCTTATTGGTAAAATTGCAACTGTCGGCAATTTCCCTGGAGCATCACCCGGTCAGGTGGAATCATCCGTACGGTTAAAGATGCTCGATTCCATTGTGTTAGATATCCATTCGTATGGATGGATAGTGCTTCAGTCGTTCATTCTTCGGCAACCGGCACACACGAAATTATCACAATTGCCTGAGCATACGGAAAGTCGTCCGTGATGGTCAGATGGATATCGGGCCTGTGGCCTGCCGGTACAAGGGTTGCCAGATGTTGCGCGGCACCACCGGTCAAAACCATGGTTGGACGCCCGCTGGCCAGGTTGACCACACCAAGGTCGCGCCAGAAAACTCCTTTGCGAAATCCTGTCCCCAATGCCTTGGAGCATGCCTCCTTGGCAGCAAACCGCTTGGCATATGATGCAGCCCGCTGCGCCCGGCGGTCGGATTTTGCTCTCTCAATATCTGTGAACACCCGGGCTATGAACCGGTCGCCATACTTGTCCAGTGTGGTTTCGATGCGCCGGATATCGATCATGTCATTGCCGACACCCAGGATCACGTGCTCATTTCCTGCTGCGAAGCCGACGCGGATCTGCGACGCTTGCGCAATTCGGCCAATCGTTTTTCACGCTGTTTCTGGCGCCGCTGCTTGTACTTGGCGACGGCAGGTTTCACCAGCAGATAGGCAACAATACCACTCGCAAGCCCCAGTGGAATCGAACCAATACACATGGGCAGAAACACCGGCTCAAGCCCGGTCCACAATTCTGCGAAGAAATGCGCAGGGTGGGACAGCATCAGCCTGATGCCGGCAGCCGGCGCAGAGATGGTAACTTCCTCCCGCCCTTCCTGACCAAGCAGAAAACTTCCGGTATTATGAGTAACAAACCAGATGAACGGAAATGTCAGCGGATTGCCTATCGACGTACCAATTGCCGACGCAAGCAGATTGCCGCCAATTATCCAGGCAATCAGGGCTGCAACAATAAAATGAAACCCGATGAACGGGGTGAAGGAAGCAAATGTACCGGCTGCAATTCCTAATGCAATGGCATGAGGCGAGCCGGAAATCCGGTTGACCTTGTGCGATATGTACTTTGCCGCACGGTGAAATCCTATTTCAGGCCAGAAAAGATTTCTGACCTTCTTGATCCATCCGATTGCTTCACGCCGTTTCAAAATCATGATTCAAACACACCCGACATATTCATTCCGGAATATGATCTAGACCTTCAGGTTACGACTTCCCGGCTTCACCGCGTCCAGTGCAGCCATCTCCGGTGGCAGCTGATCAGCGTTGTAAGTCGGCACTTCAAGCCGCGCCAGGGACACCAGCGGCACCCCCACATCAACCTTGCCGCCTGATCTGTCAATCAGACATGCTGCCCCAACCGTTTCACCACCAGCCTCGGCGATCGCTACGATGCATTCACGCGACGAAAGCCCCGTTGTAACGATATCTTCAACCATCACGCACCGCATTCCAGGTTCGATGGAAAAACCGCCCCGAAACAGCAAACTACCATCAACACGTTCACAAAAGATTGCCGGCACTTGCAGTTGACGACCCATTTCGTATCCGACGACAACGCCACCCATCGCAGGTGATACAACCATGTCAAACTCGCCAAATCCGGCTGCTTTGATCTTTTGTGCCAGAGTAGCGCATAAACGTTCAGCCCGCTGGCCATCCATAAGTACTCGCGCACACTGCAGATATCTGGGACTGTGAAGTCCGGACGACAAGATGAAGTGCCCTTCCAAAAGCGCGCCCGCAGCGCGAAACTCGTCAAGCACCTGGTCTTGTGTCAGCATCAAAGTCACCGTTCCCCGGAGCGATACAGGCTTTGATTGCATCAAGACCCGGCTCTATCCGTCTGTTTTCACGTAGCATTATTCGCACTACCGCATGCGCATTCTCGAAACATACCGTTGCTTTGCAGTATTGACCCGAATTGCGGTATTTGTCAGTCAGAACCTGTGGCGCGAACCACCGTGGAAATCAACGGTTTTCGGGCAAGTTCATTCACAATTTGATTGAGATGCCGAACATCCTCCACTTCGACAGTAAGATCAATGTTGTAAAAATCCTGTGCCCGGTCGGTCATTTGCAGGTTTTCAATATTTGCCCCGCCTTCGGCAACGGTCTGCGTGAGCTGACCCAGCGCGCCCACCTCATTGTGCAGAACCACCCGCAGTCGCGCCGGGTACAGGCTTGTTGCTGAATCTTCATCCCAGGCGAGGTCAATCCACCGGTCGGGCTCGTCATCAAATTTCTGCAGCGCCGCCGAAAAAATCGGATAGATCGTGACGCCTTTGCCCGGTTTCAGAATACCGACAATCCGTTCACCTGGAACCGCGCCGGTTGATGCATCGATATGCAATGGCAGGTTCTGATTGACGCCACGAACCGGAATTGATTGCACACCGTCCACCTGGCGATCAGTGCGTGACTTGCGAATATCGCGCTTGGGCACTTCGCGCTGGTCTTCAAAGCCCAGCGCATTCATCACATCACGCGCCGCCAGTTCGCCCCGTCCTATGGCCGCAAGTCCGTCCTCGGCAGATGAAATTCCGAGTTTTCGCAAGGCCTCACCAAACAGCTTCGTATTGTAGACCGCTTCGAAGCGCGCAAGGTGGCGCTCGATTATCTCCTGGCCAAGTCCGGCATATTGGGCACGCACGGCAATTCTTGTCGCGCGCCTTATGGCAGCCCGCGCCTTACCCGTATGGACCACTTTCTCCCATGCTGCAGGCGGTGTCTGGGCCTGCGATCTTATAACGTCTACCTCGTCGCCATTGGCGAGTTCGGTCATCAGCGGAGCATGCCGGCCATTGATCCGGCACCCGACACACGAATTTCCGATATCAGTGTGTACCGCGTAGGCGAAATCAATGGCATTGGCTCCCTTGGGCAAAGCGATCAAAGCGCCCTTCGGGGTGAAGCAGAAGACCTGGTCTGCAAACAGCTCAAGCCGTGTGCTTTCCAGAAACTCGCCTGGATTGTCGCCTTCGGCAAGCGTTTCGACGAGCGAGCGCAACCATCTGAATGAATTGGACTCTCCATGCGGCAGTCTGACCCCGCGTTCCGCCGCCATCGGGTCGGCAGCATCCTTGTAGAAGCTGTGAGCGGCCACACCGCGCTCGGCGACGTCATCCATCGCCTGGGTTCTGATTTGCAGTTCAACACGTTTGCGGTGTGGACCGATAACCGTAGTATGGATCGAGCGATAGTCGTTCTGCTTGGCGTTGGAGATGTAATCCTTGAACCTGCCGGGCACCACCCGCCACGCCATATGGGCAACCCCCAGCGCCTTGTAGCACTCAACCTCGCTCGCCACGATGATCCGGAATCCGAAAATGTCCGACAACTGCCCCAGTGACAAATGCTTGCGCTGCATCTTTCGCCAGATCGAATAGGGCTTTTTCTCCCGGCCCGACACATGTGCAACGATACCGTTTTCCGCCAGTTGTTGCGTCAGGTGTTCTTCAATACTGGTGAGAATGTCACCGGATTCGGCTCTCAGGGCTTCCAGCCGCTTCATGATGCCGTCGCGCGCTTCCGGATAAAGTGCCTTGAAGGCAATATCATCGAGTTCCTCGCGCATGCTGTGCATGCCCATGCGCCCGGCCAGCGGCGCATAGATATCCATGGTCTCCTGGGCAATACGCGCACGCTTGTCCGGCTTCACATGATGCAGCGTTCGCATATTGTGCAGCCGGTCGGCCAGTTTGACTAGCAACACACGCGCATCACGCGACATCGCCAACAACAGCTTGCGCAGGTTTTCGGCCTGCGCGGCCTCCTTGGAAATCAGGTCTAGCCGCTTGATCTTGGTGAGGCCTTCCACCAGTTCCGATATCTCGCCACCAAACAGCTGCTCGATTTCTGCCAGCGTCGCTTCGGTATCTTCAACAACGTCATGCAGCAGCGCTGCTGCAATGGTGGCGTCATCAAGCTTCATTTCGGTGAGAATGGCCGCCACTTCCAGCGGGTGTGTGAAATAAGGGTCGCCGGAAGCCCGGACCTGATGCCCGTGCGCCTTCATGGCGTATACGTAAGCCTTGTTGAGCATGGCTTCATCAGCGTCCGGATCATAGCTAGTGACCCTTTCAACCAACTCGTACTGACGCATCATGCCTGGGGCCTGTCGAAATTCTGAATTGTGGCAGTGTAACAGACACAGTCGGGAGCCGGGAAACAAAACAACCGGAGCAATGCTGATTGCTCCGGTTGAAAATCAGGTAAACTGATGAAAATCTGCTATCAGTAACCGGACCGCTGCGAACCCGGACTTTCTGCCGGCGGCAGGCCTTCCAGGCCGCGCAACAGGTCGTCTTCGCTCATGCGATCATAGCCATCCTGTCCATCCTGCTCGGTCGGAGCAGGTTCTGCCTGATCCGGATCATTTCCGGCCAGCAGCAGCGGTACGGCACTTTCTTCCGGCTCATCCACTTCAACATGTTTCTGCATGGAGTGAACATAATCTTCACGCAGATCTTCCACGTCGATGGTGGAATCACCAATCTCACGCAGCGCCACAACGGGGTTTTTGTCATTGTCGCGGTCGAGCGTCAACGGCGCGCCCTGCGAGATCATGCGGGCGCGGTGTGCGGCCATGAGAACCAGCTCAAACCGGTTCGGCAGTTTTTCGATGCAGTCTTCAACGGTAACGCGTGCCATGAAGCTTGGATCCTTGCAAATAAAATTGTCAGATGGAACTTGACAGGGCTTTTAGTCACACCAATGCAAGAAAGCAAGTGTGCGCTTGCCGCAGATCGGACTATCTTGATTTCCAATGCACTCGAAACAATTCCATAAAATCATCTGGCCACTGGCAATTGCTGAAACAATTGTGTGGGCATCGCTGTATTATTCGTTTCCCGCCCTGCTGGTTCAGTGGGAGCAGGAATTCGGCTGGTCCAAGACCGGCGTGACCGGCGCGTTCACGCTTGCTGTTGTCACTTCCGCTGCCATGGCACCCGTTGTCGGCAGATTGATCGACCGGGGACTGGGTAGAACCGTTTTCGCCGTCAGCGCCATGCTGGGTGCCCTGCTTCTGGTACTTCTGACGCAGATAACCCAGCTCTGGCAATTCTACCTTGTGTGGTTTGGCATTGGCATAACGCTTGCCGGTTGTCTCTATGAACCCTGTTTTGCCATTCTGGTCCGCACGATGGGACCGCGTGCCCGGCGCGGTATCACCATTGTCTCCCTGATGGGAGGTCTGGCCGGCACAGTATCATTTCCGGCTGCATTCTATCTGTCTGCATGTTTCGGGTGGCGTGGAGCGATACTGGGCTATGCAGCCGTTATCATGATGGTCGCGGTACCGATGATCTGGTGGGCAGCAACGCGGGCAGAACAACTCACAGATGCGGCCTCTGAGCCGGCAAGTCACACTGCCAGGGATCCGATGCGGATTGTCCGCAAACCGGTCTTCTGGACCCTGGCGTTGGGGTTCGCGATGGTTTCGCTGGAAAACGGCATGATCATTTCCCATACCCTGCCCCTGCTTGATGAACGCGGCTTTGCCGGGGGAACAGCGGTTCTGGCCATTTCGATGATCGGGCCGATGCAGGTGCTTGGCCGCATGATCATCATGAGAATTGAACACCGTGTTTCCAGCCTGGCCATTGCAATTTCATGCCAGCTTGCGGTGTCGGCCGCCGCCCTGAGCCTGATGGGCGCAGTGGCCGTTCCCTTCCTGCTGGTGAGTTTCGTGGTACTGCAGGGATTCGGTAATGGCGTCACCAGCATAATGCGATCGGTCCTGACAGCTGAACGACTGGGCCGGGCAAACTTCGGTGTCGTCTCCGGCATGACGGCAATGGTATACATCACCGGGTTTGCAGCCGGACCAACCGTCGGTTCGCTGGCCTGGCAGATTGGCGGATATGACTTGATGCTGACGGTGGCCATTGGTGCCGGTGTGTTGGGTGCGCTATTGCTGTTGGCAGCAGGCAGGCTGTCTGCCGGTGTTGCTCACCCGTCTCCGCGCTCGACCGGCGGGTAATCCTGCGGCGCCTGGTCTCGATCAAACATGCCGTAATCACGGGTCATGCGCGCAGCAACGGCCCAGGTCACAGTCTGATCGCCAGACAAGCTGGTCAGCCGTTTTTCCGCATCTTCAGCGCCGTCCACCGTTACAAGCCCCACATAGGCATCAGCAATGTTGACGCTGGCAAAACTCTCGTCCAGACCGTCCAGCGGGGCGCCGGTACTGTGGGCTGCAATAATGTATCTGCCGGTAGCATCGGGCCCCAGATCGAACTGCTCGACCGGTCTGCCCTGCTCCACCCGCAGAAACACTTCGCCAATGCGGATGCGATAATCTTCAAAATGCCTGTAGCGGCCTGCCGTCTGCGAAACCCGGTGTTGCCTGTCTTCACGCCACCCGGCAATGGCCGCGTCATCTTCCCACAATTGATGCGACAGTATCACCCTGTCTCTCGACAGTGACTTGAACAGGTCGAGCCAGGTCATCCCCGTATGCTCTGCCAGAATCGGTTTGAGCGTGTCCACATGACGGAAATAGTGCTCTTCATGACCGGACTTCGGCAGCATTTCGAAAAACAGCGCTAACATATGTCCAGATCTCCATTTTCTTTTAATTGACACGCGTCCGACTAATTCGTCGAACCATGCTTCTTTCAGCTACGAATAGTACACATTTCGAATGCAGCAAGTTGATTGACTGAGGTGTTCACGACACTGATCCGTCAACAATAATCTTGCCGCCCTTGTCCGTATCCAGCGCTGCCAGCATGGTCTTGGCCGTCAGCCCGGTTACCGGATGGCGCCAGCGCGGTGCGATTTCGACTATGGGTGCCAGCACGAATTCCCGTTCGGAAATCGCAGGATGAGGTAGAACAAGCTCCGCATTGGCAGATTGTTCGACACCATCTTCCAGGACGATGCCATCATAGTCCAGAATGTCGAGGTCGAGAGTTCTTTGTCCCCAGCGCTCGCGCCGTTCACGTCCCGCCGAGCGTTCAATGGCGCGCAGTGCGTGCAGCAAATCCAGTGCCGTCAGGCCGGTTTCCAGAACGGCCACGGCATTGATATAGGCCGGTTGATCCTGCCTGCCGAACGGCGTCGTAGCAATCAATGTGGAAGCCTTCAGCAATTTGAGCGGTTGTCTGTCCAGCGCCAGCAGCGCCCGGCAGACGCAATCGCGCGGCTCGCCCCACGGGCCTGTCATATTACTGCCCAATCCGACCAAGATCATGTTGGCGTACCGTTCCCGATTGCTTCGAACAACAACTTGTGGCACACCCGCCGCATTGATTAGAAGACCTAATTCCAGTTTACGATTTCATCAATCCATTTTGACTGTCAGGAGATTTCAAATGCGCCTTTACAAAGACGAACGCACGGCCCTTTTCATAGACGGTTCCAACCTGTACGCCACGGCCAAGGCATTGGGATTCGACATCGACTACAAGAACATGCTGAAGATGTTTGAAGACGGCACCCGGCTGACCCGTGCGATCTACTACACGGCGTTGCTTGACGATGCCGATTATTCTCCCATTCGTCCCCTGATCGACTGGCTGGATTATAATGGTTTCATGATGGTGACCAAGCCCGCCAAGGAATTCACCGATGCAGCCGGACGGCGCAAGGTGAAGGGCAATATGGACATCGAGATAGCCGTTGATGTCATGCAGCTCTGCCCGTCGCTGGATCACATCATCCTGTTTTCCGGCGATGGAGATTTTCGCTCGCTGGTCGAAGCCGCCCAGTCCAAGGGCTGCCGCGTAACAGTGATTTCCTCAATGGCGATCCGCCCGCCGATGATTGCCGACGAACTGCGCCGCCAGGCAGACCAGTTCGTAGACCTGAAGTCACTGCAGGACAAGATCGGCCGGAAACCGGCCGGCAACAGGGACAATCACCGCGACAACGTCCCCACCCAACCCAACGATGACTTCGAGGAATTTGCTGAAATTTGAGCGCGGGATACAGCGCTCCCCACT
>JBDNEZ010000136.1:0-8632 GCA_041690095.1 Anderseniella sp. | reverse complement strand
GCCCGCGCGCCTCGGTCAGACCGGCCATGGCGCGCTGGAAGGCATGCGAGTGCAGGTTGACCGGCGCCGGCAGCAATATGGCTGTACGGTAGCCTGCGGGGCCGGCGTCGGCTTCAACCGACGCAATCATTCCGGTCTCGTCCAGTGAAATCAGGACATGGTTTTGCCATCCGTCGGCGGTGAGTGCGGTTTCAGCCCAGATTTGCTGCATTATGAGGGTTTCCTGTATTGACTCATATTATGTCTGCACATAATATCCGGAAATCGCGAAACTTCAAGGGTGTCCGTCGTGTCTTGTTCACAAAACCTTTTGACCAACCTGACTCTGGCCAGTATGCAGACTGGCGGCGATGCCTTTGGCCTCGTTCAAGGGGCTGCAATCGCAATTGAAGCCGGCCGCATCGTCTGGTGCGGTGGTGACGATAGCGTGCCGACGGACTATAAGGGCTGGCAACAGGTCGACCTCGGCAGGCGCCTGGTGACGCCGGCCCTGATCGACTGTCATACTCACATCGTGTTTGGCGGTGACCGGGCACGTGAATTTGAAATGCGTCTGCAGGGCGCCAGCTATGAAGAAGTGGCGCGCGCCGGTGGCGGCATTGTTTCAACGGTGTCCGCAACTCGAAACGCAAGTGAGCAGGAATTGCTGAATTCCGCCCTTACCCGGGTCGATGCATTGCTGGCAGAGGGCGTGTCTGTTATCGAGATCAAGTCAGGCTACGGGCTTGATGTTGCAACTGAATTGTCCATGCTGCGGGTCGCGCGCAAAATCCAGAGCCTGCGCCCGGTGCGGGTGAAAACCTCATTTCTCGGCGCCCATGCGATCCCTGCCGACTACAAAGGCAGAGCGGACGCCTATATTGATGATGTGTGCATACCGGCATTGGAAGCAGCCCATGCCGAAGGACTTGTGGACGCGGTTGACGGGTTTTGCGAGGGCATCGCTTTTATGTCTGCACAAATAGAACGTGTCTTCAGGAAGTCAGCTGAGCTGGGCCTGCCCGTCAAGCTTCACGCCGAGCAATTGTCCAATCTCGGCGGCGCAAAGCTGGCCGCGCAGTACGGCGCGCTCTCAGCTGACCATCTTGAGTATCTGGATGAGGCAGGTGTTGAGGCAATGGCTGCTGCCGGCACCGTGGCCGTCATCCTGCCCGGCGCATTCTACACGCTGCGCGAAACCCAGGCTCCGCCGATTGACCTGTTTCGCAAGCACCAGGTGGCGATGGCGGTTGCGACCGACTGCAACCCCGGATCATCACCCATGACCTCGCTGCTGCTGACCATGAACATGGCCTGCACCCTGTTCCGCATGACACCGGAAGAAGCCCTCGCAGGCGCAACGTGCAACGCTGCCCGGGCACTTGGCCTGACAGACACCGGTACAGTGGAGCCGGGCAAACGAGCCGATCTGGCGGTATGGAACGTCGAACATCCCGCAGAACTTGCATATCGCATTGGCTTCAACCCGTTGCACAGGCGGATATTGGAGGGTGTAGTCCAATGACCATTCTCATCTTGACGCCGGGCCACGCCAGTCTGGGCCAGTTGCAGGAATTGTATCGTACGGGTGCTGCTGCCGTGCTGGACGAGACCGCGCGCGTGCCGGTCGAGGCAGCGGCAGCCCAGGTCGCACGAGCGGTGCAGGGCACTGACGCGGTTTATGGCGTCAATACCGGTTTCGGCAAGCTGGCCTCGGTGAAAATCGAGAAACGCGATACCGAAACCCTGCAGCGCAATCTTATCCTGTCGCACTGCTCCGGTGTCGGAGATCCAATTCCCACCAGGATTGCCAGGCTGATGATGGCGCTGAAACTGCTGTCACTGGGCCGTGGCGCGTCCGGGGTGCGCTGGCTGGTGATCGAGCAGATACAGGCCATGCTGGCCAAAGGCGTTACCCCGGTGGTGCCGGCCCAGGGCTCGGTCGGTGCATCAGGTGATCTGGCACCGCTGGCCCATATGGCGGCTGCGATGCTGGGTGAAGGCGAAGCCGAGTTCGATGGCGCAACCATGCCTGCTGCCGATGCGCTGGCAAGCGCAGGTCTCAAGCCCATCGTTCTTGGTGCCAAGGAGGGGCTGGCGCTGATCAACGGCACCCAGTTTTCAACCGCGTTTGCCCTGGCCGGATATTTCGAGGCCCAGCGCAATGCTGAAGCTGCCATCGTTGCCTCGGCGCTCAGCACTGATGCGGTGATGGGATCAACCGCACCGTTGCAGCCGGAAATCCACGCATTGCGCGGCCATCGCGGGCAGATCGACGTGGCGGCCGCCATGCGGGTTCTGATGCAGGATTCAGAAATTCGCGAAAGCCATCGCGAGGGCGATACCCGCGTCCAGGATCCGTATTGTATCAGGTGCCAACCGCAAGTTACCGGCGCTGCTGTTGACCTGTTGCGCCAGGCAGGCCGCACGCTGGAAATCGAAGCCAATGCGGTTACCGACAATCCGCTGGTGCTGGCTGACGCCGGGCTGATTGTCTCGGGCGGTAATTTCCATGCAGAGCCGGTGGCCTTCGCAGCAGACCAGATGGCGCTGGCTATCGCCGAAATCGGCTCCATCTCGCAACGCCGTACGGCAGTCATGGTTGACCCGACACTGAGCTTTGATCTGCCGCCGTTCCTGACGCCGGATCCCGGGCTGAACTCCGGCTACATGATCGCGGAAGTCACCACGGCTGCCCTGATGAGCGAGAACAAGCACCTCGCCACACCTTGTTCCACCGATTCCACCCCTACCAGCGCCAACCAGGAAGATCATGTCTCGATGGCGGCCCACGGTGCCCGCCGTCTGATGCAGATGAACGCCAACCTGTCGAACATCATCGGGGTTGAGCTGCTGTGCGCTGCCCAGGGTGTGGAATGCCGCGCACCATTGAAAACCAGCCGGACACTGCAGGCAGTGCTGGCACGAATACGCCGGGACGTCCCGTCGCTGGGCAATGACCGTTTCATGGCACCTGAGCTGAAACTGGCAGCCGCCTTGGTAACAAGTGGTGACGTTTCACGCGCCGCCGGCAGTGAAAACCTGATTGACTGGAAGGATTGAAACCATGACCACCAACCCGCGCCACAATATGCGTGATGTATATCCCGATACCGGCACGACGATTACCGCCAAGTCCTGGCTGACCGAAGCGCCGATGCGGATGCTGATGAACAATCTGCATCCCGATGTCGCCGAAAACCCGCATGAACTGGTGGTCTATGGCGGCATTGGCCGGGCCGCACGCACCTGGCAGGATTTTGACCGCATCGTCGCATCGCTGAAAACTCTGGAGGACGATGAAACCCTTCTCGTGCAGTCCGGCAAGCCGGTGGGCGTATTCCGCACCCACACCGATGCCCCGCGTGTGCTGATCGCCAACTCCAATCTGGTGCCTGAATGGGCCAACTGGAAGCACTTCAATGAACTCGATCGCAAGGGCCTGATGATGTACGGCCAGATGACCGCGGGCTCGTGGATCTATATCGGCACGCAGGGCATTGTGCAGGGCACCTATGAGACTTTCGCTGAAGCCGGTCGCCAGCACTATGACGGCAACCTGACCGGCAAGTGGATACTGACTGGTGGTCTCGGTGGCATGGGCGGCGCACAACCACTGGCCGCCGTCATGGCCGGTGCCTGCTGCCTGGCGGTTGAGTGTGACGAGACCCGCATCGACTTCCGCAAGCGCACCAGATATGTCGACGAAAAGGCCGGCACACTGGATGAAGCGCTCGACATGATCGAGCGCTGGACCAAAGCCGGTGAGGCCAAGTCTGTCGGCCTTGTCGGCAATGCCGCCGATGTGTTCCCCGAACTGGTTGCGCGTGGGGTCAGGCCCGACATCGTGACCGACCAGACGTCTGCGCATGACCCGATCAACGGCTATCTGCCGCAGGGCTGGACAATGGCTGAATGGCGCGACAAGCGCGAGAGCGATCCTGATGCCGTGGAGAAGGCGGCGCGCGCATCGATGAAAGTGCATGTTGCGGCGATGGTGGATTTCTGGAATGCCGGAGTTCCGACGCTCGATTATGGTAACAACATCCGCCAGGTGGCCAAGGATGAAGGGCTCGAAAACGCCTTCGCATTTCCCGGATTCGTACCGGCCTATATCAGGCCGCTGTTCTGCAAGGGCATTGGCCCGTTCAGATGGTGCGCGCTGTCCGGTGATCCTGAAGACATCTACAAGACCGATGCCAAGGTCAAGGAGCTTATCCCGGATGACGAGCACCTGCACAACTGGCTCGACATGGCACGCGAGCGCATTGCGTTCCAAGGCCTGCCGGCGCGCATCTGCTGGGTCGGACTGGGCCAGCGCCACCGGCTCGGGCTGGCCTTCAACGAGATGGTCAGATCGGGTGAACTGAAAGCGCCGGTGGTCATAGGGCGTGATCACCTGGATTCAGGGTCTGTCGCCTCACCCAACCGCGAGACCGAGGCCATGAAGGACGGCTCCGATGCGGTGTCGGACTGGCCGCTGCTCAATGCGCTGCTCAACTGCGCATCGGGAGCAACCTGGGTGTCACTGCATCATGGCGGTGGTGTCGGCATGGGCTATTCGCAGCATTCCGGTATGGTAATTTGCTGTGACGGATCCGATGATGCAGCGAGGCGTATCGGGCGCGTATTGTGGAACGATCCGGCAACTGGCGTCATGCGCCATGCTGATGCAGGCTATGAAACGGCAATCGCATGCGCCCGTGAGCACGGGCTGAACCTGCCGGCGATCTTGGATGACTGAATTAAGACAAACAGAGGAGAACCATCATGAAAAGACGTGAATTCATCACAAAGGGCGCCCTGGGAGCGGCGGCAGCTACAGCGCTTGCCACACCGGCAATCGCCCAGGACAAGCGCAAGTGGAAGATGGTGACGGCATGGCCGAAGA
Source organism: Anderseniella sp. (assembly GCA_041690095.1). GTDB lineage: Bacteria > Pseudomonadota > Alphaproteobacteria > Rhizobiales > Aestuariivirgaceae > Anderseniella. The sequence continues at coordinate 3,762 of JBDNEZ010000136.1, read as the reverse complement.
ACCTGCCCGGACCCGGCGTTGCCGCCCAGATGCTGGCAGACCGCATCACCGCAGCTTCCGGCGGCCGCATTGAAGTCGAGCTTTATGCTGCCGGTGAACTGGTGCCCGGCCGTGGCGTCTTTGACGCAGTGTCTGAAGGAACCGCTGAGCTTTACCATGCCGTGCCTGCCTATTGGGGCTCGAAGTCCAAGGGCATCCTGCTGTTTGGATCGCAGCCGTTCGGTTTGCGGGCAGACGAACAGGTTGGCTGGCTCAACCACGGTGGCGGTCAGGCACTTTATGACGAAATGTATGCCCGCTTCAACCTGAAGCCGTTCCTGTGCGGCAATTCCGGTCCGCAATGGGCCGGATGGTTCCGCAATGAAATCAAGTCTGTCGACGACCTCAAGGGTCTGAGATACCGTACAACTGGCCTGGCATCCGAGATGTGCTCGAAACTGGGCATGGCGGTGCAGGCCATGGGCGGGCGCGACATGTTCCAGGCGCTGCAGTCCGGCACCATCGATGCAGGCGAGTTTATCGGCCCGTGGACGGATTCAGCTCTGGGCTTCTACCAGATTGCCAAGAACTATTACTGGCCGGGCGTCGGTGAGCCGTCATCGGCGGAAGAGTGCGGCTTCAACAAACAGGCCTACGACGGTCTGCCGGATGATCTCAAGCAGGCAGTCAGCTTCGCCTGTGAATCGCTCTACAATCCTGTCTGGACCGAATACACAACCAAGCATGCCAGCGCACTGAAGCAGATGGTGGCCGAACATGGCGTCCAGGTGAAAATGTTGCCGGAAGACGTCATCGTGGCCATGGGCAATGCGGCGGGTGAAGTGATTGAAGATCTGCGCAATGACCAGGATGAACTGGTCAAGCAGATCACTGAGAGCTTCCTTGTCTATCGCAAGTCCATATCCGATTACATGGTCTATGCTGACAATGGTCAGATGAACGCCCGCGCCCTGGACTACAAGTACGGTGGCTGATGCACAAACCTGCGGTCGGTTCCGGGTCGGGACCGGCCTGCATCCTGGTGGGGCTGAGATTTCATGATGACTGACTGGGCCGAGCGGCTTGATGCTGTCAACCGGTGGTGTGGACTGACGGTGCGCTGGCTGGCGCTGGCCATGGTGCTGTTGCAGTTCGCCATCGTCATCATGCGCTACCTTTTCGGGGTCTCCTACGTGTTTCTGGGAGAAGGCGTGCTGTACATGCATGCGGCCCTGTTCATGCTGGGGGCGGGCTACACGCTGCTGGTGGACGAACATGTTCGCGTGGACATCCTTTACAGCCGCGCGGACGAAGCCGGTCGTGCCAGGGTCAATGTCGCGGGTGCCGTCTTGCTACTGATCCCGTCGATCCTCCTCCTCCTGTGGGTGAGTTGGCCCTATGTGCGCAACTCCGTGTCCATTCTGGAAGGCGCAATTTCTGTTGGTGGTATTCAGGCCTCGTTCCTGCTCAAGAGCCTGATCCCGGCGTTTTGCCTGCTGCTGCTGATACAGGGTGTCGCATGTCTGTTGCGCGACCTGGCCCGGCTGGAGCGCCGGCAATGAACTTTATCACGGAAAACCTCGACATCGCGATGTTCCTGGTACTAGCCGCAGCTCTTCTGCGCGGCTATCCGGTGACGTTTACCCTGGCCGGTGTGGCAACGATCTTTGCCGGCATTGGCGCCCTGCTGGGTGCATTTGATACCGCACTGCTGGGCGCGCTGTCGCAACGGCTGTTCGGCATCATGACCAACCAGGTGCTGATTGCCATTCCGTTGTTTGTGTTCATGGGCATTGTACTGGAACGCAGTCAGCTGGCCGAAGAACTGCTTGAGGAGATGGGCCGGCTGTTCGGCAGCATGCGCGGTGGTCTGGCGGTGTCCGTTGTCGTGGTTGGTGCCCTGCTGGCTGCGTCAACCGGCATTGTCGGCGCGACCGTCATCACAATGGCGCTGATCGCATTACCTGCGATGTTGCGTAACGGCTATTCGAAACCGCTTGCCGCCGGGACCGTATGTACTGCCGGAACGCTGGGGCAGATCATCCCGCCCTCGACACTGCTGATCATCCTGTCCGAGGTGATGTCATCAGCCTACCAGCAGGCGCAGTTCGAACAGGGCAAATTCTCGGTTGAAACCATCAGCGTGGGCCAGACGTTTTCTGCTGCGCTGCTGCCGGGCCTCGTGCTGGTGATGCTGTACATCCTCTACATACTGGCGCTGGCATGGCTGAAGCCCGACCGGGCACCCGCCATGCGGCGTGAGGTGGCCGAACCGGTCAGCACGAGACAGTTGCTGCGGGTGTTGCTGCCGCCGATATTTCTCATCGTCGCCGTGCTGGGATCGATTGTAGGCGGTGTCGCGACGCCAACCGAGGCTGCAAGCGTCGGTGCGGTCGGCGCGTTGTTGCTGGCGACTTATCGTCGCGATCACGACAGCCGGGGGGCAAGCCTGCTGGCAATCGCGGCGCTTGCAGGCATTGTTGTGCTGGCGTCGTCCACGTCCATACGCCTGCAGCGCTCGGATGCCGATGTCGGCGTGTGGCTGCTGGCGGCGCTCGGCGCAGGTCTGGTGGCAGTTGTGGCCTGGGGCATCTGGCGTGCCGTCCGTCATGCTGCACGTGAAGGCTATCTCGGCGTGGTCAACACCCGCACCATGAGCGTCAGCTCGATGATCTTCGGCACTATCATCGGAGCCAGTATTTTTTCACTGGTGTTCCGCGGGCTGGGCGGTGACAAGCGCATTGAACACCTGGTCGACGCCATGCCGGGTGGTGCCACCGGCGCTCTGGTTTTCGTCATGGTGTTGATCTTTCTGCTCGGCTTCATTCTCGATTTTGTCGAGATATCAGTGATACTGCTGCCCATCGTGGTGCCGGCGCTGATTGTCATGGGCCATGATCCGATCTGGCTCGCCGTGCTGATTGCCATCAACCTGCAGACCAGCTTCCTGACGCCGCCATTTGGCTTTTCGCTGTTTTATCTGCGCGGTGCCGCCCCGTCGGAAATAACCACCGGTGATATCTATCGCGGCGTGATCCCGTTTATTGCGCTGCAGGCCATCGGTGTCTCCCTCATCTGGCTGGTTCCGGGCATCGCGACCTGGTTGCCTTCGGTCATGTTCGGGCACTGATGACGGCATCGTTTTACATGAACTGTGCATTCCGCCAGAGTAGGGGTATCCAAGAGTTTTCATAATTGGTAATATTACTTTACCAATTCGAACGAGTAGGAAGGATACCCGATATGGAAATGCCGGTCCCGGATCAGGGTGTGCTGGATCGCAAGGCATCCATTGTGGCCAGGCTTGAGCAAATATTGCCGGGCGAAGCCGTGATATCCGACCCCAATGAAACCCGCGCCTATGAATGTGACGCGCTGACCGCCTATCGCTGCCAGCCGCTGGCCGTTGTGCTGCCCGCCACCACCGAAGAAGTCGCGGCCTGTCTGAAAATCTGCCATGACGAAGGTGTGCCGGTGGTGCCGCGCGGGGCCGGTACGTCGCTGGCCGGCGGATCGCTGCCGACCGCTGACAGCGTCGTCATTGGTGTATCGCGCATGAATGCGGTGCTGGAAACCGATTATGACAACCGCTTCATCAAGGTGCAGACAGGACGCACCAACCTGTCGGTGACCGGGGCGGTCGAGGAACATGATTTTTTCTATGCGCCGGACCCGTCCAGCCAGCTGGCCTGCGCAATTGCCGGCAATATCGCGATGAATTCCGGCGGTGCCCATTGCCTGAAATACGGCGTGACCACCAATAACCTGATGGGGGTCAGAATG
>JBDNEZ010000135.1:0-5277 GCA_041690095.1 Anderseniella sp. | reverse complement strand
GATCCAGGCAGCCAACGCCCAGCCTGCAGATATGCGCAACGGGATTTTCATGAACAGCAGAACCCAGACGCGGGCTTTGGGATACAGTACCAGATATGATCCCAATACGCCTGACACGGCACCGGATGCACCGACCAGTGGCGCTGTTGAATCGGGATTGGCAATCACATGGGCGCTTGCCGCAACGATACCGCACACAAAATACAGTACAAAAAACCCGATATGGCCGAATGCATCTTCGACATTGTCGGCAAACACCCACAGGAACGCCATGTTCGCCAGCAGATGCATCCAGCCGCCATGTATGAAGGTGTAGGTGATGAGCGTCAGTGGCTCGGGAATGTTGGCAAGCGACATATTCTTGAATGACAGAATGCCGATCTCGTCGGGGACCAGACCAAGTGAGGTTGCAAAGGCAAGCTGGTCCATGCCGAGATTGCCGTATTGCATAAAAAGAAACACTGCGACATTGACCACAATCAGCGTGCCGGTCACATACTGGAACCGAATGATGGTCAAAGGCGTGTTGTCGTGCAGCGGCAGAAACATGTGACTGACCCTAGGTTTGCGTCGCGCCCGGCTTCCACAACACATCGCCGTCATGGCGCGCATTGACCCAGCGACTTGCCACAAACAGGAAGTCGGACAGTCTGTTGAGATAGGTCGAGGCTGCACCGGATACCTGCTCACCGGGTAAGGATGCAAGTTCGACAATATGGCGTTCAGCGCGCCGGCATACGGTACGTGCCTGGTGCAGGTAGGCTGCGGCAGGATGCCCGCCGGGCAGCACAAACGACCGCAGCGGCTCCAGTTCCTCATTCAACTGGTCAATTTCAGTTTCCAGACGATCGACCTGATTTTGCCGGATGCGCAATGGTTCCCATGCAAGCTTTTCGCCGGTATCGGGAGTGCACAGATCCGCACCGAGGTCGAACATGTCGTTCTGGATGCGCGCCAGCATGGCATCAAGCTCGGTCATGTCGCCGCCGACAGTGTGCAGCCGCACGATGCCGAGCACGGAGTTGGCTTCATCCACCGTGCCGTAGCCGGCAATGCGGGCATGGAATTTGGGCAGGCGCCGGCCGGTGGACAACGCCGTGGTGCCGTCATCTCCGGTCCTGGTATAAATCTTGTTCAAAACCACCATAATGTCGGCATCCGTCTGTCGGTTGATTGTCAGCTGTCTGGCAGGACTGTACGCATCTGCAGCTGGTCAGTCCACCCGCAGAACGCGTGCCGGATTGGCGCGCAATGCCGACCATGTTGTGAGCAGTCCGGCAGCGACGGTAACAGCCAGTGCAACCACCGCGGTTGCCACAGCGATCAGGCCGGTAAATTGCCATTCAAGCCCCAGAATCCGGGTAATGACTGCCCAGGCACTCAAGCTGCCGGCCATAATGGCGAATACCGCTGTAGCCAGGCCGAGCAAAGCATATTCGATCACCAGTGCCCGCAACAGTTGCGAGCGTGTCGCGCCATAAGTTTTGAGAACAACAGCATCATAGATGCGGCCTGACAATCCGGTTGCCAGTGCGCCGCCGAGCACCAGAATGCCGGCAAGCACGGTGACGGCATTGGCGCCGCGAATGGCGGTGATGAGTTTTTCCATCAGTGAGTTTACGGCATCCAGCGCGTCGCGTACCCGGATGGAGGTGATGGTCGGATAGGGTTTGGAAACCGCCTTCAGGATGTCCAGTTCACGAGCCGGGTCGGCCTGGGCCGTGACTACAAACATATGCGGTGCGCCTGCAAAGGTATTTGGCGAAAACATCATCACGAAATTGATCTGCAGGGACCGCCAGTCGACGGCACGGAAGTTTGCGACTTCGGCTGTAATCGTTCGGCCCAGCACATTCACGCTGACGGTGTCGCCGAGTTTCAGGCCAATGCCCTCGGCGATGTCGGCGGAAAACGACACCAACGGTTTGCCTGAATAATCCGGTGCCCACCATTTGCCCTCGGTCAACTGCACGCCTTCCGGCGCGGTAGCCGAATAGGTGATGCCGCGATCACCGCGCAATGCCCAGGCAGCATCGGCGCTCACATCGACCTTGCTGGCGGCTACGTCGTTCACCTTCACGATACGGCCGCGCAGCATGGGTGCCCGGCTGACTTCAGATGCACCTGATTGCAGGAGCGTTTTGCTGAACTCGCCGGCTTCACTGGAATGGACGTCCAGAAAAAAGAAGCTGGGCGCACGATCCGGCAGATTATCCCGCAATTCCTTGGAAATATTGCTGTCTATCAGCGCCAGGCTGACAAACATCGTCAGGCCCAGCCCCAGCGACAACACCACGGATGGCGTCGGGGTGCCGGGTCGATGCAGATTTGCAATCGCAAGACGCAGCACCGCTGAGCGGGCATGCGTGGTGCGTGACGCGGCCCACATCATCAGCCGTGCCATGCCGGTCAGAATGGCAAAACTGGCGACAATGCCTGCGGCGTAGCCATAAGTGATACGCGGATCGGGAAATGCCGTGAGTGTCAGCATGAAAATACCCGCAAGCGCGATGCCGATGACAAGCCATGTAGCCGGACCGGGCCAGGCGGCCTTGCTGGTCAGCATGTCGCGAAACAGCGCACTGGGGGGAATGCGCCCGGCACGCGCACGCGGCCAGACCGCAAACGCAATGACAATCAGGTAGCCGAACAGTCCGGCACGGATTACCGGCCAGGGCTCGATGCCAACGGACACTGGCACCGGCAGCACGCCCGACAGGAGAGCCGCTGCCAACGCCGGTGTTGCCAGGCCCGCAAGCACGCCAATGATGATGCCGCCGGTCGCGACGATGAGTACCTCGATGAAGTAGGTCCAGAACACCAGCCTGGCAGACGCCCCGAGACACTTCAATGTTGCAATGTTCCTGGTGCGCCGTTCCAGAAACGCCTTGACGGCGTTTGCCACGCCAACGCCGCCAACGATGAGCGATGTCAAGCCGACAAGCGACAGGAAAAACGTCAACCGGTCTATGAAGCGGCGCACACCGGGTGCTGCGTTCTCACGCGAGCGCACCTGCCAGCCCCTGTCCTGCAGAAGCGGTTGTGCCCGGTCAGCCAGTTGCTTGACCTGTGCATCGCTTGCCGGTGACGGGAGGGCTATCCGGTAGCGCCATTTGATCAAACTGCCTGGGCGCGACAGACCGGTTGCCGCCAGTGTGTCATCTGCGATCATCAGTCGCGGGCCAAGTACGAATCCATCCGAAATCCGGTCAGGCTCACGCACGATGGCAGCATTGATGACAAAATCCGAATTGCCCACCCGAATAGTGTCTCCAACCTTCAGATCAAGGCGCGCGAGCAGGGCTTTTTCAACCACAGTGCCGGCCCGACCCGCCGCATCAGGCTGCAATGCGCTGGTCAGCGGTATGGCCGGATCCAGCTGCAATCGGCCGTAGAGTGGATAGGCATCATCAACCACCTTTACCTCGACCAGCGCTGACGACTTGCCGGGAACAGCAGCCATGGCGCGCAGTGTGGCGACTTTACTGACCCGACCCGCTGCTGCGATGAAGGCAGCCTGATCGCTGTCGGGCGTATCGTAATGGGTGGAAAATTCGACATCTCCGCCCATCAGCGAGCGGCCTTCATTGGCAATGCCGGTGTTGAGCGCCGACGAAAGGGCGCCGACCACGGCAATGGCGCTGACGCCGAGGATCAGGCAAGCCAGAAATATCCGGAAGCCCTGGAGCCCCGATCGCAATTCTCGCAGAGCGAGGCGCAGTGCCAGTGACACAGTGTGTTTCATGGCCGTGTGGCGCTGTCTGAGTGTATCAGGCCATCCCTGATCTCTATGGTTCTGGAGCACCGGGAAGCCAGATCGGGGTCATGGGTCACCAGCACCAGCGTCGTGTCGCCGCCTGATTGCAGATCGAACAGCAGGTCCATGATCGTGTGGCCTGTTTCCTGGTCCAGATTACCGGTTGGTTCGTCGGCCAGGATGATTTTGGCGCCGGCTGCCAGTGCACGCGCAATTGCCACGCGTTGCTGTTCGCCACCGGACAACTGGCCGGGATAGTGATCCAGCCGGTGATCAAGGCCAACCCGCTTGAGGTGGTCGCGGGCGACACCGAAGGCGTCATCGGTGCCGCGCAGTTCCAGGGGCACGGCAACATTTTCCAGGGCGGTCATGGCAGGAATCAAGTGAAATGACTGAAACACAATGCCGATATTGTCGCGGCGGAATACGGCCAACTGGTCTTCACTGAGCCCGTTCAGGGTCTGCGAGGCTACGTGGACAGTGCCGCCGGTTGCCGCTTCCAGACCCGCTATCACCATGAGTAGCGTGGTCTTTCCGGAACCCGATGGCCCGATAACGGAAACTGCTTCGCCTCTGGTGATGCACACATCGATGCCTTTGAGGATTTCTACAGGGCCTGCGCGGGAGGCAAGTGTAACCTGCACAGCATCCAGGCGCACGGCATCACCGGTGCCATGACCGGTGTCATGCGGCCTCAAATTGTCTGTCTTGGTCTTGTCTACGCGGGCGTCCATGAGCTTCCTAACGGTTGCGTGTTCGTTTCAGACCACGTCTTGTTGCAAGTAAGTTTGGTTTCTATGTGTGTACCAGACGCACTCATGCAAGGGATTCCGACGTATCATGCAATCATATTCTCGAAGGCAGGCAGTGAAACTGCTGGCGGCAGCAGCCTTGTTGATACCTGTGGCGATGCCGGCATATGCCGTTCAGCCCTTCTCTATCGTGGCCCTGGGTGACAGCCTGACCGCCGGATATGGCCTGCCGCCGCAGGACGCATTTACCACGCGCCTGGAACAGCGCCTCAACACCAACGGGCTAAATGTCAAGGTTGTCAATGCGGGAGTATCTGGGGATACCAGCAAGGGCGGTCTGGCTCGAATTGACTGGTCTGTGCCGGATGGCACCGGGCTGGTCATTGTGGAATTGGGTGCCAATGACGCCTTGCGCGGCATCTCGCCAGCCGAAACGGCCAAGAATCTGGACGCGATCATTGGTCGCCTCAAGCAACGCGGCATCGATGTCTTGCTGGCAGGCATGCTGGCGCCACCGAGCATGGGCAGCGACTATGAAACAGCCTTCAATGCGATCTACCCGACGTTGGCTGCGAAGCACGATGTGCCGCTATACCCGTTCTTCCTGGACGGAGTGGCGGCTGATCCGCAACTCAATCAGGCCGACGGCATGCACCCGAATGCAGCCGGCACCGACGTTATCATCGAACGATTGTCTCCGATGCTCGACAAGCTTGTCCGGTCGCTTGCGTTGTGACTTGAGATTGTCAGGTACCGGGGTCTAAAGCG
>JBDNEZ010000134.1:0-18683 GCA_041690095.1 Anderseniella sp. | reverse complement strand
TGCCGTGGAATGCCCGGCATAGGTGCGGAAAATCCACGGCCGGTCACGGCTTGTCTGGTCACTCATGAAACTGCTGATCCGGTTGCTCGTTTGTCTCAAATGTTTGCCTTGAAAAACGCAACGCTCACCGCACTGCATCTGATCAGGCAATTGCCTGTAATCGAAGCATGATCTTTATTGCAGCGCAACCAGACTCTGGGATTAGCTGGGTCAGAACAATCCTGAAAACCACGAATATGGCAAAGCAATTCAACGATAAATCGGAAAAACCTACGCGGCGGAATTGCGGTGGTAGATCAGCAGCAGCACTGCGGCCACGCACATGCCGGCATTGGCTGCCACAGCAATCATCACCATGCTGTCGATACCGGGTAGATGATAGTTTTGCGCAAAAAGATTGGCTATATACGCGCCGGCAAACAGGCTGATGAAGTTCAGTATCGTGTTGAAAAAGGAACTGAATTTGACAACTGAATTTATCAGTGTGGTCCCCGCCACACACATCGCACCAACGATAATCAGTGGTGTCACACCCAGATCACCACTCCCGAACGGCAGATACGATCCCCAGTTAATATAGACGCCAAAAAGGCTCAGGAAGTCATTCATGATCTTGACCCGGTTTCTTCTCTCTCGCCGTCGAATTGGACACGCTACACAAGTAAAGTTGCCAACAGGTAAATATGCCACAGGCTGTGCGCGTAAGGTAATTTCATTGTTGCAATGCACCATTATCTGCCCGATGCTATGATGGAATTTTATGCAGGAGACGACATATGGCCGCATCAGCAATACGCGAACAAGCCGAACCGCCGCAAAACTCCGGTGCCGCCCGCAAGGACCTGTACGAAATCGGCGACATCCCGCCGCTCGGACATGTTCCCAAGCAGATGTACGCCTGGACCATCCGTCAGGACCGCCATGGCGAACCTGATACGGCCATGCAGGTTGAAGTGGTGCCTACCTGGGAAATTGATTCCGACGAGGTGCTTGTTCTGGTGATGGCCGCAGGCGTCAACTACAACGGTGTATGGGCAGCACTTGGCATTCCCATTTCACCGATTGATGGACACAAGAACCCATACCACATTGCGGGATCCGACGCGTCGGGTATCGTTTGGGCAGTCGGGCGAAAAGTAACCCGCTGGAAGGTGGGTGACGAAGTCGTCATTCACTGCAACCAGGACAACGGCGACGATGAGGAATGCAATGGTGGTGATCCGATGTTCTCCACCTCGCAGCGCATCTGGGGATATGAAACACCTGATGGGTCATTTGCCCAGTTCTGCCGGGTTCAGGCGCGCCAGTTGATGCCAAGACCGCAACACCTGACATGGGAAGAAGCGGCCTGCTATACCCTGACCCTGGCCACCGCGTACCGTATGCTGTTCGGCCACCGCCCGCACACGCTCAAGCCGGGTCAGAATGTGCTGGTCTGGGGTGCATCCGGCGGTCTCGGATCAATGGCCGTGCAGTTGATTGCCACCAGCGGTGCCAACGCCATCGGGGTGATTTCGGAAGATGACAAGACGGATTTTGTGCTGGGTCTCGGGGCAAAAGGCGTCATCAACCGCAAGAAGTTCGACTGCTGGGGACCGCTGCCCACCGTCAACACACCTGAATACAATGCATGGGCCAGGTCAGCCCGCGAGTTTGGCAAGGCGATCTGGGATATCACCGGCAAGGGCAACAATGTCGACATGGTATTTGAGCACCCTGGCGAAGCCACTTTCCCGGTCTCCACATTGGTCTGCAAGCGCGGCGGCATGATTGTCTTCTGCGCCGGAACAACCGGATACAATCTGACCATGGACGCACGCTATGTCTGGATGCATCAAAAACGTGTGCAAGGGTCTCACTTTGCCAATCTGATGCAGGCAAGTCAGGCCAACCGCCTGGTCATCAATCGCCGTATCGACCCATGCATGTCGGAAGTCTATGGCTGGAACGATATCCCCAAGGGTCATATGCGCATGCGGCAGAACAAGCATCTGCCGGGCAACATGGCAGTGCTCGTCAATGCGCCAACGACAGGCCTTCGCACCTTCGAAGACGTTCTCGAAGCATCCGCCAGCTAGAGCATAATCCGTTCAGATGGAATCATCTGTTCGGATAAAAATGCTCGATTCCAAAGTGTTAGAGCAATTTTATGCATCCATATGGATGCATATTGCTCTAGCGCATTCTTCATTTGGATAGACGCGTTTGATGGAATCAAATCAGCCATGTCGTGCCATAAGATTCAACAATTCCAATCCCGTGGCAAGATTAGTACCACTATCTGAATTGTCCGATGGTGTCTGACGATTTGGCGATTTGCTTGCCGATTGCGGGCTTGAGTTGTTTAGCGTGTCATTAATACCCTTCAAGGTATCGAGCGTCTTGACCTGCCAAACCACGGCGCCCTGTTTATGCGCAACTGCCAGGGCTTGAGAGAAGTTCTCATGGGCAACCTTTGTAATGCGGTGATTTGCGCTTATCATTTCGGCTTCTCCTCTAAGCCGGTATATTTCAGCCAGGTAAAACCTTTCTCCTGTGTTGGTTGCCGTACGAACAGCGCGGTTCAGCATCGCAAGGCAACAGAATGTATAGCCATGCCTCAGGTAAACACTGGCCATAAGGCACAGAACCCTCGTAGCTTCCAACACCGGTTCCCTTTCAAGATAAACATCAACGGCCTGCTTGAGCGCTCCGATAGAATGCTCATCCTCCCAGGTTGCGTTGGATGCCCAAATTTGAAATATTGTCTGCTGTCTCTCCCAAAACTGAAATTCATTCGCTCTCGAAATGTCTATTGAGGCGGCAGCCATCTCCGCAGTTTCGCTTCTGTTTCCGGCTTGTTGATGTAAAAAAGCAGCAAAAGCATGTGTAAACGCTTTGGTATACGGGTGCCCCAGCTTGTTCGCCTCAACAACTGCCTGATCGCTAACTTCAATGGCCTTTTGCGACTGGCCGAGGAACATGAGATTGTGTGACAAATACGATACGCAGCAGATTTTCGGATCAAGCCCGTATCTCAGGGCATGAAGGCCATGCCTTTGTGGATTATGATGGTCCAGGGCACTCTTGATGTGCTGTTGGGACTTGGCGAATTCTCCCTGGTACAGAAGCGTCTGACCGTGCGCTCGATTCGCCTCAACCAGTAGCGCGTCATCTCCTATCTGATTGGCTATTTCCAGCATCTCGGTACTCAGCACGCTGGCTTGATGAAGATCAGCACCAATGAAGTGATAGACCCAACTGCCATGCAGAATCTTGAATTCGGTTTTTCGGTCAGAGCCCAGCTGGATCAACTGCCTTGCACGGGAATAATTCTCCCCAACTTCCGGCGCGCCTCCGCCTTTCAAGGCCGCAATTGCAAGGGCCAGGTAGATTCTCAGATCCATTTCTCTGCGAGAGTTTTCAGCTGTATCCGGTAACCCTGCAAGCAACTCCAGACCATTTTTTACATGGTTCATTACTTCAGAGTTGGCTGAATGCTGGCGTGATCGCTCAGCTGCCGTTTGCCAGTGATCTACTGCTTCTTCAATCAAGCCGCCTTTGGCACAGTGCAACGCAATGAACTCTGGCTCGCGTTCAGCAACACCGTGGACGGTTTTGATCAGCATTCGTGCAATTCTGGCATGGAGCCTCTCGCGTTCACGGCGCAACAGGCTCGAATAGGCAACGTCCTGAAAGAGTGCGTGACGGAATACATAACTGGCCGTATCGGTGAGTCCGGCATGGCATAAGACATTGGACTCAACCAATTGATCCAGCAGTTTTCGAGATTCCCATTGATCGAGACGCATCAGTTTCGCGATCATCTCATTTGAGAACGAGCCGCCTATTGTTGCTGCAACCTGAGCAATGTACTTGGCTTTATTCAATCGATCGAGGCGCGCCATTAGAGAGTCGGACAATGAGCTGGGAACCCTAACCTCATCGCCGTCCATTGTCTGCGGTTCAATTTCCAAGCGGTCCAGGCGCTCGCAGGTCTCTCGGCAAACCTCCTCGATAAAAAGCGGAATACGGTCGGCCTTTGAGATAATTTCATCCATCAGGGCTGCAGGTATATTCTTTTCGCCCGAAACAAGATTGATAAGTTTTACAGCTTCATCAATATCCAGTCTATTGAGCTTTATGTTGGACATGAAATGCTCGGTAGGCCAGTTAGGATAAAATCCATCCCGGAACGTAAACAGTATCAATACACCGAAATCTTGAACGTTGTTTTGTAATATATTTCCAAAAAATTCTCTCGTGCTTGGATCTGCCCAGTGCAAATCTTCAGCAATTATGATTATTTTATTTTTTAAATTGAATAAAAAATTAGTAATCAGTTCAATTTGTATTTTTCGAATTTCATCGAATTCAACTTTACTGTCCGTTGGAGAATTTACGTGCAAAAGTGTGTACAGACAGTATTTAACGTCATCGTTTATAATATTATTTTTATTGCAATATTCTTCAATTTTATCACGGTTTAGATCAATTGCATAATCTACACTGATGCCGATGTGCTCAGACATCAGAGAAACCAGGGGGTAGAAGCTGGAGTTGGTATGGTTTGGCGAGCAAAACAGGTGTTTTACATCAATATCTTGCTCGAACGCCTGGATTTGGTCGCGGAAGTGTCTTACCAAATGGGACTTTCCGATACCGGCTTCACCGCTGATCAGCACAGCTCGTCCACGCCCTGTCTTTGCGGCGGTCCAGCAGGACAACAAATGTCCGATTTCAACATCTCGCGCCACCAGAGGTAGCAAATCTTGACGTGTGTGAAGCACTTCTGATCGGCTGTGAGCTTTGCGCAAAGCAACCGCACGCCAAACCGGAATAGGGTTTGAGAACCCTTTGAGCTTGTGTTCGCCAAGTGACTCAATCGCAAACATTTCGCCCAGGAGTTGTTTGGTTTGCTGCGAAACCAGGACAGATCCCGGTTCAGCAAGCGACATCAGTCGTGCTGCCAGATTAGGGGTTTGACCAACCACCGCATTTCGCTCTTCTGTGCCGGCAGCAACCAGATCACCGACAACAACGGTTCCCGTTGCAATTCCAACCCGAACTTCAAGGGGCAACTTGGCTGAACTTGCAAGACGGCGGACTATTTCCATGCTCGCCCAAACCGAATTGGCTGCATCATATTCATTGGCAATCGGGTATCCGAAATACACCAGCATCCCATCACCGCCATAGTGTCCGATAAAACCACCATAGTGCTTGATCACGTCAGCACATTCCTGCCGGTAGGAAGCAATTACATCTCGCAGGTCCTCCGGGTCAAACTCAACCGAAAGAGCAGTCGATCCGACAAGGTCACAAAACATCACGGTCAACTGACGACGTTCAGCCTGCACTCGAGTAAATCCGGCGGGTTTGATTTCTGATGCATCCGGCAACACTTCCGAAGTTTGCTTCCGTAACTCCGCAAGTGCGATCTTCAGGCGTTTTCTTGATCCCAGGTTCAAACCCAATTCCTTGAGATCAACATCGGTAAGTTCAGCAATGATATCGAGGTCAATATCGTTCTGCTCAAACACCGTGGCCAGGTGTTCAAGGTCATAAAATGTCAGCCACTGCTGAAATTCCCTACTCATTCGGCAGCCAACTGAATGTTGTTTTGATTGAAATTGCACGAATTCGGCAACGCCATAAAAACTGTTGCCTTGGAAACAGGCATCCTACAGATTGCCAAACAGGTCGATTAATGGCGGAAGGGATGCTGATATGGGCGGTGAGACTGGAAACAACAGCCATCCAAATTCGACGCATCGGCCCCGTATCGTTGTAAGTCTTTACGATCAACTGCACCGATATGCCCTCTCAAACCCATTCGCTCCGGCAATCATGCCGTGCACCGGCTCACCGATCAACTACCAAGAACTGTTTGAGTTTGTCACGGCTATCAAGACACAGTTGCGCGAAGCAGGCATCGGTGCTCGCGATAGAATTGCCATTGTGTTTTCCAATGGTCCGGAAATGGCAACGGCTGTCACCACGATTGCAAGCCTGTCGGTATGCGTACCCTTGAATCCGGACCTGGCCGAGGAAGACTGGAAGCGCTATTTCGAGCAGTTGAAGATAGACGCCCTGATCTGGCAGGCAGGGCCAAACACAACAGCCATGCAAGCAGCTTCCTCCCTGGGGCTCAGGTTGATCGAGCTTGAACCCGATGAAAACCGGTCAGGCCTGTTTTCGCTGCATATCGAAAAAGGCGGAAGCGCCAGCCGGGACGGCATACCAGGCCTGTTTGACACAACTTTTATTTTGCCAACGTCAGGCACAACTTCATTGCCAAAAGCAGTGCCGCTCTCACACAGCAACATCAGTCATTCTGCATGGAACACCATTGCAGCCCTGGAACTGGAACCAACGGACAGGCTTTTGGCAGTATTGCCGCTTTATCATGCCGTGGGCCTGATCGCCGGTCTGATGACAACATTGACGGCAGGCGCAAGTGTAATTTGTCCCGGCCAATTTGAAGTCGAGAAGTTTTATACTTCCCTGGCAGAACATCGACCGACCTGGTACACCGCTGTTCCGACAATTCACGGCGCAATAATTGGTGCCGGATCAAGCTATCAAGACATAATAAACAACCACTCTCTGCGCCTGGTACGATCATCGGGCGCATCGCTGCCACCACAGAGATTCACAGAGTTGGAGCAGCTTTTTGGCGTACCGGTGATCGAAGCTTATGGCATGACGGAATCGGCGTCTCAAATTACTTCAAACCCCTTGCCGCCCCGCAAACGGAAAATCGGATCTGTAGGCCTCGCAGCAGGACCGGAAATCAAAATAGTTGACGATCAAGGCGGGCAGGTTGCCCATGGAGAAACCGGGGAAATAGTAATCCGTGGACCGATTCTCACCACAGGGTATGATGGTGAAGATAGAGAACAAGACAAGGCTGCAAGTGATGACTGGTTCCGCACTGGTGATCTCGGTTATATGGACCCTGATGAGTATCTGTTTGTCGTGGGTCGGTCCAAGGAATTGATTATTCGTGGCGGCGAGAATATTTCACCGCGAAAAATTGACGAGGTACTACTTGATCACCCCGACGTTCTTGAAGCTGTCGCTTATTCGGTTCCCCACCCCAGGCTTGGCGAAGACATTGCAGCAGCGGTAGTACTGCGGCCTGGCGCAAGCGCATCCAATCTGGATTTACGTAATTTTGCGCTAAACAGCAAAAAGCTCAGGCTTTCCGAGGTTCCTCGTTTCGTGAAGGTCATAGCAGAGATTCCCAAAAGCGGCACCGGCAAGATTCAAAGAAACCGGATACTGGAGGAGCTTCGTTCAACTCCCGATTTGGGACGTGTCGATGAAATCATCTCAAACGTTATGGCGACAAAGCCGGTCATTGAGCACCGGCTGGCCGAAGTCTGGTCGGAAGAGTTCGGAAAACAGGATATTGGCCGTAACGATGACTTCTTTGCTTTGGGGGGCGACTCGTTGATGGCAATTCGAATCGGCATCCGGGCGCGGGAATTGTTCAATTTCGACGTGACCCTGCGAATGCTGTTTGAGCAACCCACCATCGCCGAACTGGCAGACTACATATCTCGCCGAACCCCGGAACTCACCGAAGAGATTATCGGGCACAGTGACAAATCCTATCCAACACCTGCTTCGGTGTCTCAGAGTCTGATGTTTTCCCAACATCAACTGAACGACGGGTATCCCGTATTCAATCTTGTTTTGTCTTTTCGTCTGCAAGGCAAACTGGATCGAAAGGCCTTCAAAAACAGTATCGATACCGTAATCCAGCGTCATGAAGTCTTGAGAGGCACCTTCAGCTGGTCGAACGGAGAATGCTCATTTCACGTGCCGCAAGATGGCAGCTGGAAAGGGGTGAATACAATTGAAGACTGGAAAGTGCTTGGTGAAACCGGCGGGCATGCATTCGCCAGGTCTGTTTGTGAGGATGAGGCCTGGATACAGTTTGACCTCGAGCAAAAACCTGCAATTCGCTTCCGCCTCATGGAACTCACCGAAGACGTCAGTGTCCTTGTCATCGCGACCCACCACATAATTTCTGACAGCTGGTCTACAGATATTCTCTTGCGGGAAATTTCGGCGAACTATGCGCAGCAGGCCCATAGCTGGATCAGCAGCGCCGCCTTGCGAGAGGTCGATTTTTCTGATTTCGCCGTTTTTCAGAAGAACTGGTCGATCGGGGCAAATGCCGAAGCTCAATTGGATTACTGGGCTAAAAATCTTCAAGGAGCACAAAGCGTGTTTCCGAAAGGCAAGACGCATTCAAAGCAAAGCAGCCTCAAGACAGGCCGATCGGCGGTTACGATTGACGAAAAGCTTCTTCAGAGGGCCCGCGATCTGGCAAAACAAGAGGAAACGACACTGTTTGTCTTGTTCTTGACCATATACAAAATATTGCTGTTCTTGAAATTCGATGTGGAAGATATCTGTGTTGCCACACCAGCAGCCAACCGGTCATGGAAAAATGCTGAAGGGATCGTTGGATTGGTTGAGAACACTGTTATTGTTCGGACGGCAATCGACAGCAACAAAACGTTTCGCGACATGTTGGCAAATGTTCGAAGCAACGTTCTGAACGCCCAGGTTCATCAGGAATATCCTTTTGAAAGTTTGATGCAGGAACTGGCTCGACGTGGCGCGGAAAACCAGGTGCCGCCGGTCGACATGTTTTTCTCGCTGACCAACAAAATTGGCGAAACCCTCACCCTGCCAGAAGTGGAAGTTCGAGTTTTCGGCGAAACCGGTATGTATGCCCAGCCTGTTATCCCGGTCAATCAGGCCAGCTTCATGCTCATGCTGAACGAGACGCACGACGGTATATGCGGCTCGCTGGCATTTGACGAAACGAAGTTCGATCAAAATTTTATTGGGACCTTGATTTCCGACTTTCAATTGCTGCTGGAATACGTGATCAACACTCCGGAACAGAAGCTTGAACATCTGTCGACTGGCGTGAGGCAACTCTATTCGCTGGCTTCAGCACCTGCTGCCGAAAACAGCCCGCTAGGGTCGCGAAGCTAAACCGGCCCGAAGGTAAACCATATCGCAGCTTGTGAATTTTCCCCGAAGAGAGTAAAATTTTCGTGTTTTACATATCAAGAGGGGAACACAATGACATTCTTGCCGGATTTTGACAAAACAACACTAATTTCCGATATGACACCCGAGCAGCTGCAGGTGTTGAAACAACAACTTGAAGGCGAAGTAGCTTCGCTGCAAGCAAAGCTGGCCTGGCTCAACGGTCAATTGGCTACTGTACAAGGTGCGATCGACGCCAAATGATAAGACGCCAAATGATAAATTGGCATAGATCGAGGCAGATGAATATAAGATACTGAAATATCTTGAGCGAATCTAATTTGTGACGCAGATGTCGACTTACATTCGCTCAAGCCCATCTGCCCGTAACATGCCTGTTTGCCTCATTCAGCCACCTTCGCAATTTCTGCTTCAATGGTCGTCTTCAGTTCCGGAGCAAGCTTGAGACCTGCGGCCAGCATGGCAAGATATGCCTGCTCGGCAGGATCGTCGGGATCAATGTCCAGGCAGGACGCAGCATACAGTTCGACTGCCTGTTCGGTCGTGTCAGCCAGGTCAACGATGGCGTCTATGTCGAGCGGTCTGCGCAGTTCATCCATCAGGAAAGCCTTTTCCTCGATGCGAGGGCCTGCTTCGTCGAGTTTGCCAAAAATGCGCCTCTGTTCCTCACCGTCAATGTGTCCGTCTGCCTTTGCCGCTGCAATCATTGCCTGAATGATCTTCGTTCCCAACATATTGCGCTCGCCAACCGGCACGGGCAGACACGCCGTGCCCTCGGCATCCCGAGTATGTTGTTCATGCCCGGTTGCGGATCGAACATGTTTGCATGCCTTTCGTGCCATTCGGGGAGCCTGTGCTCTCCCTTTGCAGATGGATTATGAAACCCATGTTGCTCCAGTATGACCAACAAAAACTTTGCGCTTGCATCTACAAACAGGCTACGCAACTTTGACAGCAACAATCACCGACATTCGTCAACAGACTTTCATGACACCCCCCAGCAAGAACACCGCGCACGGCGCCATCAAGAGCGCGCCCAATTGGCTCGGGTTCGCCCCGGCCATCTTCGTGCTGTTGTGGGCCACCGGGTTTATCGGGTCGCGGCTGTCTGCGCCTTATGCCGAACCGCTGAGCTTCCTGACGATCCGCTTTGGCATTGCTGCGGTGCTGTTGGCCGCGATCGCACTGCTGATGCGGGCATCGTGGCCCGACAGACGCACCACCGTGCAATGCCTGGTCACCGGCGCGTTGCTCCACGGCAGCTATCTGGGATTTGTCTTCTGGGCCATCTGGAAAGGCATGCCGACAGGTGTGTCTGCCCTGATTGTTGGCCTGCAACCACTGATGACGGCTATCCTGGCGGGTGTCATGCTGTCTGAGCGCATCACGGCACGCCACTGGACCGGGCTGGTTATCGGCCTGGCTGGCGTAGGGCTGGTGGTATGGCCCAAGTTCACCCTTGATGCCGCCGGTATTACGCCACTCACCCTGGGCGCAGGCATGCTGGCCATGTTGTCGATCACCGTCGGTTCAATCTACCAGAAACGTTTCATGGCCAATGTTGACCTGCGCACGGGAAATGCCCTGCAGTTTACCGGAGCCGCCATCCTCACCGGGGCAGGCGCTCTGGTCACCGAAAGCTGGCAGATCACCTGGAATGGCGAGACCGTTTTCGCAATGGCATGGCTGGTTCTGGTGCTGTCCATCGGTGCCATCTCCCTGTTTTACGTCATGATCCGGCATGGCGAGATTTCCCGCATTACCACCCTGTTCTACCTGGTGCCCGGTGTCACGGCGGTGATTGGCTGGCTGATGTTTGACGAACAGATGCTCCCGGTGCAAATCGCCGGCATGCTGGTTTGCGCCGGCGCGGTCATGCTGGTCACTCGAAAGTCGTAGCACTGGTTATATTGCACCGCAGCAATTCGCCGCTATACTGGTCATCACCGGGACCCGGTATCATCTATTTGCCGTTAGATGCGGCAACTCCAGAGGAAGTCCAATGAGCCTAGCTGAAGACGTTCGCCCCACATCCGGCATTCTGCTAGGCCTTGGCGAGATGATGGCTGCAGCCGTCGATCAGGTCGACACATTGTTCGCCAAAGCGCGCGCCAACATGTTTGAACGCGTTGCAACCGATGGGCGGGTATCGTCTGCTGCCGTGGAGACCGAACAGCACGCCGTGCATGGCCTGGCCTGGCTGGCTACCTACGTCGAGACTCTGCGAAACATCCGCGTTTGGCACGATACGCTGGCCAGCGAGGCCCGCCTGACAGAGATCGAACAGCTCATTGCCCAGATCGTGTTTGGCGAATACCTCAATCACATTGCCGGCGGCATTCCGATGAACGGGCAGGAATTCATCCGGTTGCACGAACTGGGTATTCCGGCAGATGCCTCGGCCAGATTACAGGACGGACACTGCGGTGATCTGCTGCACTCCGGTTCAAGCCCCGCCAGCCGCGCCCGGCTTGTCGAACTGATGATCGACAGCCGCGCCAACCTTACCACGGGCGATTGCGGTCTCGACGGCATGCTTGATGAAATGCGCTCGCAGATGAACCGCTTCATCGAGGAAAATGTCGCGCCGCATGCGCATGACTGGCATTGCAACAATGAGTATGTGCCGCTTGAGATCATCGCAAAGCTCGCTGAACTCGGCGTGTTCGCGCTCACACTGCCGGAACAATATGGCGGTATGGGGCTGGGTAAGGAATCCATGTGCGTGGTCTCCGAAGAACTGTCACGCGGCTGGATCGCCATCGGGTCGTTGGGCACAAGACCGGAAATCGCTGCAGAACTCATCATCGCCGGCGGCACACAGGCCCAGAAAGACAAATGGCTGCCGGCCATTGCGTCCGGCGAGGTCCTGCCGACTGCCGTTTTCACCGAACCCAATACAGGCTCTGATCTGGCGTCGTTGCGCACCCGCGCCATCAGGGACGGCGACGTCTACAAGGTCACCGGCAACAAGACCTGGATCACTCATCCGGTACGCGCAGACGTCATGACTCTTCTGGTGCGCACCAATCCGGATGAACCCGGCTACAAGGGCCTGTCCATGCTGCTGGCTGAAAAACCACGCGGAGATGATGCCGATCCGTTTCCTGCTGCCGGGATGTCGGGCGGCGAGATCGAAGTGCTCGGTTACCGCGGCATGAAAGAATACGAAATCCGTTTTGAGGACTTCGAGGTCAAGGCTGAGAACTTGCTGGGCGGCGAGGAAGGCCAGGGTTTCAAGCAACTCATGCAGACTTTTGAATCTGCCCGCATCCAGACTGCAGCCCGCGCCATCGGGGTGGCTCAGAACGCACTCGATCTGGGCCTGCAATATGCCACCGACCGTGTACAGTTCGCCAAGCCCATCGTGTCGTTTCCCCGCATCGCCGACAAGCTGGCGCTGATGGCGGCGGAAATCATGGCCGCCCGGCAGTTGTCGTATTTCTCTGCCCGTGAAAAGGATGCCGGTCGCCGCTGTGACGTGGAAGCCGGCATGGCCAAGCTGCTTGGTGCACGCGTTGCCTGGACATGCGCCGACAATGCATTGCAGATTCACGGCGGCAACGGTTTTGCCCTGGAATACCAGATCAGCCGCGTCCTGTGCGATGCCCGCATTCTCAACATCTTTGAAGGCGCCGGTGAAATTCAGGCACAGGTCATCGCGCGCCGCCTGCTGGAACAGGGTAACTGATCTGACATGACGGCACGCACCATCCTCATCACCGGATGTTCGTCCGGCATCGGCTACACTTGTGCAATCGGCATGCAGCAACGTGGCTGGCGTGTGATCGCCACCGCGCGCAAACCCGATGACATTGCAATGCTCAAGACCCGGGGGCTGGACGCATTCAGGCTCGACTACACCAAAGCCGCGTCAATTGCAGCGTGTGCGGACCAGGCACTGAAACTTACCGATGGCAGGCTGGACGCCGTGTTCAATAATGGTGCCTACGGGCAACCGGGTCTCGTCGAAGACCTTGGTGTCGAGGTGCTGCGCGACCAGTTCGAGGCAAATTTCTTCGGTTGGCACGATCTGACAACCCGCCTGATTCCGGCCATGCGTGAGCAGGGTGCGGGGCGCATCGTGCAGTGTTCGTCGGTGCTGGGCATTATGGCTGTGCCGTACCGTGGGGCCTACAATGCTTCAAAATTCGCACTCGAGGGTCTCACGGACACACTCCGGCTGGAATTGCATGGCTCCGGCATAAGGGTCAGTTCCATTCAACCCGGTCCGATCCGGTCACGCTTCACTCAGCGCGCCCTTGACGCCTTGCGCGTCAACATAGACACCTCCGGCTCACGCCACCATGCCCTGTACAAAACACGCATGGCGGAACTGGAAGCGATTGCCGGCACACAACCAGCCCCCCTGGAGACGCCGGAAGAGTCCAGGCGCAAGACCGGCAGCAGTTGGACTCCGCAATTCCGGCTTGGTCCCGATGCCGTGCTTGATTGTCTGATACATGCGACGGAAAGCGCCAACCCCAAACCGCATTATCATGTTACCTATTCCACCAGGATGGCGTCATTGGCACGCCGTCTGCTACCTGATCGCTGGCTGGAAAAGCTGGCGCTCAGGTCATCGTGAGCCCGTATTTTTGACGCTCAGCCCGCTCCGCTAAAGCACCGGCAGAAAGCCCTGAAAAATTATGCCCTTTATTGACTATCTGGTTCCAATTGCCGTCATCGCCGTCGCCATCGTTCTTGCGTTGGGCCTGATCAACATGATGCGTGGTGGTGACAGCAATACATCGCAAAAACTGATGCGTGCCCGTGTATTGCTGCAGTTCGTCGCGGTTATCGTCATCATGGGCGTGATTTACGTAACCGGGCGCTAAATCCAGATCTCAGTAACAGCGGAGATCTAGCGCGGCGCCATCCGCAGCGCGCCGTCAAGCCTGATGCACTCGCCGTTCAACATGTCATTGTCGATGATCGCCAGCGCCAGCCTGGCATATTCCGACGGTTCTCCCAGGCGGGCCGGAAACGGCACGTTGGCGGCAAGGGCCGCGCGCACCTCATCCGGCAATCCCGCCACCATGGGCGTGTTGAACAATCCGGGCATGATAGTGCAGCAGCGCACGCCGTCGCGCATCAGGTCTCGCGCAACCGGCAGTGTCATGCCGATGACGCCACCCTTGGAGGCGGCATAGGCGACCTGCCCGATCTGCCCGTCGGTACCGGCAATTGAAGCAGTATTGATGATCACACCGCGCGCGCCATCATTGCTGACCGGTTCGCTGGTTATCATGCCGGCGGCACACTTTGAAATCATGTTGAAGGTGCCGACTAGGTTGACGGCAATAGTTTTCTGAAAGCTTGCCAGCGCGTGAAACCGGGCCTCGCCGGTTTTCTTGTCGATACCTGCGGTTTTCTCGCCAATGGCGATACCCGCGCAATTGACCAGCACCCGCTCCTGGCCATGCGCGCTGCGGGCTTTTTCCAGACCGGCAACAACGCTGTCATCAGACGTCACATCCGTCTCGACAAACAGACCTGATATGTCAGCGGCAACCTTGCGGCCTTGATCTGCATTCATGTCGAACACCGATACCCTGGCACCTGCACCTGCCAACGCGCGCGCCGTGGCTTCCCCCAGACCCGAAGCGCCACCGGTTACAATGGCTGCCATACCCTCAACAATGTTCATTCAGTTTCCTTTCCGGTCAGCATCCAGATGGTTTTGGCTGATCCTGCAAAACCCGCAAACCTGATGGCTGCCGGAATGTTACAGCACCTTTTCCGGGTCTGTTGAAGCCATGTTTGCTCGCAGACGTGGGAACAGGCAACTTGAATCCCGACCTGACAGTGTCCATATTCTGCAGTATCGAGTTTCAATTCCGGGGGACTAAATCATGGCTCAACAGCCGCAATATCCTGATTTCGATGGTAACAACATCATCATGCCGGGAACCATTGATCGCAATGAAGACACCGTTCGCACGGGCTTCTGGTCCAAACTGAAGCAGAATCTGGCCCGTGTCCCGCTGGCAGATCAGGTGGTGGCGGCGTATTACGCAGCATTTGACCCGGCCACGCCATTTCGCAGCAAGGCCATGCTGCTGGCGGCCCTGGCCTACTTCGTCATGCCGTTCGACGTGATTCCCGATTTCATCCTGGGTATCGGATTTACCGATGACATGACCGTGCTGCTGACAGCCTTCGGACTGATCCGCACCCATGTAACCGAAGCCCATCGCGAACGCGCTAGGCAGACGGTTGAAAAACTGCGCGCGGAATCAAGAAACGTCTAGATCCGGTTTACGGTGTCACGATGACCTTGCCGCGCACTTCGCGCCGGGCGATTGCCATCAGGGCGTCGCTGGTTTCTGCCAGCGGATAGACCTTGTGAATATGCGGTTTGATCTTGCCGGCAACGGCCCAGTCAAGCAGCTGCGCCATGTTGGCCCGGTGCCGTTCCGGCTCGCGCACCACATGGTCGCCCCAGAACACACCGACGATCTGACAGCCCTTGAGCAAGGCCAGGTTAAGTGGGATTTTCGGAATGCCGCCGCCGGCAAAGCCCACCACCAGAAACCGCCCGTTCCAGCCAATCGCCCGCAAGGCCGGCTCGGCCAGGTCGCCACCTACCGGATCGTAGATCACATCGACGCCTTTGCCGCCGGTCAGCTCCTTCAGGCGAGTTTTTATATCTTCCCTGGCGTAGTTCACCATCTCGTCCGCGCCAAGCGTGCGGCAGAACTCCAACTTATCATCCGATGAAGCACACGCGATCATCCGGGCGCCCATTGCCTTGCCGATTTCAACGGCTGCCTGCCCGACCCCGCCCGACGCGCCCAGCACGGCCAGGGTCTCGCCGGGCTGAATGTTGGCCCGGTCTTTCAGGGCATGCAGTGACGTGCCATAGGTGACGATAAGCCCCGCTGCGATGACAAACTCCAGCTCATCCGGCATTTTGATGAGCGTTTCATGCGGCACTGCCATTTCAGCGCGCGCACCGCCCCACCCGGTACAGGTCATGACCCGGTCACCGACCCGGAAGCCTTCGACACCGTCGCCAAGCGATGAGATTTCACCGGCAATCTCGGCCCCCGGCGAAAATGGCAGTTCGGGCTTGTACTGGTACTTGTTCTCGATAATCAGCGTATCGAAAAAATTCAGGCCCGCAGCCCTGACTGCGACAACAGCCTCTCCTGGCCCGGCCACCGGACTTTCGATTTCAGCCACCTGAAGTGTTTCAGGACCTCCGAATTTGGTACACAAAACTGCTTTCATAGGGTCTCTCTTGTTGTCAATTCGCCCGGTTTGATTGCATAAAAATTACATCGACAGGTGCTGGTTGCCAAAATGCTGTCCAATTTGCCAAGCAGTTGTGCAGTCATTGACTCTCAATGCTGGAAATGTCCGCGATTTACATTTAGGTTACTGCAGGTTGCGCGCAGTTCGTCAAGCTGCGAGAACGGACGTCTAGGCGATTCGAATTCATGAAGGTTAATATGTTGCAGAGCAGTTTGTTTAGAAAATCCACATTGCTGGCCATTTCCGGTGTCGTTTACAGTTTTATGTTGAGCCCGGCGCTTGCTGAAGATCCAAAATTCATTGATGAGTTCAATGACTGGTCTGCGTACTCCTACAAGGCAGGCGGCGGTCAGGTTTGCTATGTCGTCTCGCAACCCAAGGACTCAGAACCGAAAAATGTGCGGCGCGACAAGGTTTTTTTCCTGGTGCAGCATCGCCCGAAGGACAAGGTGAGTTCTGAAGTTTCAACCATCATCGGCTACAAGTTCAAGTCCGGCAGCATGGCCCAGATCGACATTGACGGCAATGAGCTGACGCTGTTCACCAACGGTGATGGGGCATGGGCTGAGTCCGGTTCGGTTGACCGCAAGATCGTGGCGGCCATGAAAGCCGGTAAGTCCATGGTCGTAACCGGGACATCTTCGCGCGGCACCAAGACCACGGACCGCTATTCCCTGTCCGGCATAACCGCGGCAATGAACAAGATCGACAGCATCTGCAAATAGGCTGATCGCTTCGAAAGCAAGTTGCGCACTGCCAACGTCTCTATTTGCCGCATTTGTGTGACGCGCAAAACACGTTGCAGGGTCTCGCGCCGCGCACCGGTATGTGCTATTGACCCGCGCCATGAGTATATCGCTGGACATAGATCATCGCGCGAACAACGCAGCGACTGACGACGTGGGTGCCACCCGGCAGCACGCGCGTCAATCACTTGTTGGCCTGACCCAGCACGATATGCTGGAGGCCCTGTCCGAAACCGCGATCCCTGAAAAACAGCGCCGCATGCGCATGTCCCAGTTATGGAACTGGCTGTATATCCGCGGCGCCAGTGATTTTGCGGACATGACCAGCATCTCCAGGGAATTGCGCAGCGATCTGGCCGGGTTGTTTGACGTTTCACGCCTGGAAATCGTCACTGAACAGATCTCCAGCGACGGTACCCGGAAATGGCTGTTGCGACTGCCAGCCGATGAGCTGGGCCGGCGTCATGAAGTTGAAACGGTCTACATTCCCGAAGCAGGTCGCGGCACCTTGTGCATTTCCAGCCAGGTCGGCTGCACTTTAAGCTGCACGTTCTGCCATACCGGCACCCAGACACTGGTCAGAAACCTGACGGCAGGTGAAATCGTCGGCCAGGTTCTGGTCGCCCGTGATCGCCTTGCCGAATGGCCGCACCTTATCGAAACCGCTGAAAAGGTTCCCGCCAGCGGCCGCTTCATCACCAATGTTGTTTTCATGGGCATGGGTGAACCACTCTACAATTTCGACAATGTGCGCGACGCTGTGGATCTGATTTCCCATGGCGACGGGCTGTCGGTTTCCAAGCGAAGAATCACCCTTTCCACTGCCGGGGTTGTGCCGGAAATCGTCCGGGCCGGCGACGAGATGGGAACCATGCTTGCCATCTCCCTGCATGGCACTACGGACGAAATCCGCAACCAGCTTGTTCCGCTCAACAAGAAGTATCCGATCGTTGAACTGTTGACCGCCTGCAGGAATTATCCCGGCCTGTCCAACGCCAGGCGCATCACCTTTGAGTATGTGATGATCAAGGGGGTCAACGACACGCCAGAAGATGCGCGCCGTCTGGTTCAGTTGCTGAAGGGCATCCCGGCAAAGGTCAACCTGATACCGTTCAATCCGTGGCCGGGCACAGATTATGAGTGTTCGGACTGGGACCAGATTGAGGTGTTCGCACGCATTGTGCTCAAGGCCGGTTATGCCAGCCCGGTGCGGACTCCGCGCGGCCGCGATATACTTGCTGCCTGCGGCCAGCTCAAGTCAGCCTCGCAGAGGTTGAAAAAATCCGAGCGCGACGCACTGATCGCCGCAGCAGACTGACGCGACCTGACTGGATCAGGTCAACGCCGCCTGAGGATCCATTCGATCGACTGCTCAAGCCTGTCGTCACCCCAGAACAGCTCGCCGTCCGGGGTGATGAAAGATGGCGCCCCGAAAATGCCTTTCTGTTCAGCCTCGACGCCCCGGTCCACAAGAAACTGCTTGGTTTTTACCGTGACCGCCTGCTTCAGCCAGTAATACCAACCTGCGATGAAGGTGACTCACGTTGGGGATTCCCAAATCGGTGAAAGTCTGAATCTATGTTGCCCTGTCATGGAGGGCGAGATCATGGGTGCTGCGATAGGCTTGCGGAGGGATTTTGACGCAGGAGGCATGAG
>JBDNEZ010000133.1:0-2754 GCA_041690095.1 Anderseniella sp. | reverse complement strand
CGGTGGCGAGCAGTTCAGCCGGGCCGACACCGCAATTGGCACCGTAAGCCGCCAGCGGCGCGGGCATCCGTGCTGCGATGTCCGGCCAGTCTGTCGGTTTGATCCCCATCATTGTGCGGCCACCGCTGTCAAAACTCATGGTGACGACGATCGGCAGTCCGGTTTCCGCGCACGCTTCGACGGCGGCTGCCACTTCGTCTTCTGCCGACATGGTCTCGCACCACAGCATGTCCACCCCGCCATCGGCCAACGCCACAGCCTGGTCGCGGAACGCAGCCCTGGCTTCATCACGGGTCAGCATGCCGAGTGGTTCAAGCAGGTCGCCGGTCGGGCCTATTGATCCTGCCACGATAACCGGACGCCTGGCTTTATCGGCAGCCTGGCGGGCCAGCTGTGCGGCGCGGGAATTGATCTCATGCACGCGGTCTTGTGCACCATGCATCATCAATCTGCGGCAACTGCCGCCGAAACTGTTGGTCAGTATGATATCCGAACCGGCGTCAATGAACGCGCTGTGCAGATCGCGCACCTTGTCGGGCTGATCCGTGTTCCAGTTTTCCGGCGGTTCGCCCGGCTTGAGCCCGGCTGCGAAATAGTTTGTCCCGGTGGCGCCGTCACCAAGCAGCCACTCGCGTTCAGCCAACAACTCGCTGAGTATATCTGCCATCGTAGCCCTTTCCGAACGACATGCCGTCAATCATCATCAACAGGTACGAACCTTAGCAGCAACCGTTGGAGACCGCCACCGATCAGGCCACCAAGGAACGGGGCCAGCACATAGACCGTCAACCATCCGCCGCGCGGCCCCGGAATGGCAATCTCGCCCCAACCCAGATAAAATGACACCAGCCTCGGACCCAGATCGCGGGCCGGATTCAACCCGGCCTGGGTGAGCGGGGCAACGATGGATATAATGCCCGCCACCGTGATACCGATGATGACGGCCGTGCTGGCGGCGTGCGGCCTGGCCATGTTTTTCTCGCTGGTCAGGGCTCCGACCATAAATGCCAGTACAGCCGTGCCAATCATTTCGGCGATAAAGGCACGCTTTTCCGAAACGACACGCCACGCGGTTTCGTCAGTGCCGAATATCGCCGGGTTCGGGAAGTATTCGCCGAACATCATGGCGGACAACTCACTGCCCGGGCCACCGCGAAGCAGACCCCGTTGTCGTTCAAACTCGAGGATGGCCTCGGAAAACATCGCATACAGCACCAGCGCTGCCAGCATCGCGCCGATAAGCTGGGCGATCATGTAGACAGCGCCCAGACGGATCGGCATGCGGTCATAGACAACAGCGACCAGCGTGATGGCCGGGTTGATATGTGCGCCGGAATAAGCCGCCGTCGCATAGATTGCCAGGCTCACCCCGATGGCCCAGACTACGGCTACCTGCCACAAACCTGATTGAGCGCCGGCGGCGACGGCAGCCTGAACGGATCCCACACCAAAGAACACAAGAATGAAGGTGCCGAAGAGTTCGCCGGTGGCAGCCGTCATCATGGACGGTTTCGTGGATACCTGCTTGACGGGCGTGTCGGTTGGAGGCGCTTTGGTTGTCATTTAATTCCCCGCTTGAAGAGATGTGCTGCCAACAGCACCATCAGCCCGAATGTTTTCCAGGTCAGTATTCAGAAAAATCGCATTTGTTACATTTGCCAGGGAGAGATCAGCACCGACCAGTGATGCGCCGGTGAAGTTGGCATTCGAGAAGTCTGTGCCGGCGGCGCGTATCAGGGACAGGTTGGCATCTGCAAGGTCGGCATTGTGAAATCGCGCACCCTTGACAATTGCACCCGACAGATTTGCCTTGCTGAAATTGCTGCCGACGCCATCGGCCCAGCTCAGGTTGGATAGTGCCAGATTGGCACCCGAAAAGTCCGCCCCTGACAGCCTCGCCTCGCTGAAGTCCACACCAATCAATCCTGCACCGGCCAGGATGGACCCGGTGAGGTTTGCCGCCTTCAACCGGGCTGGCGCTGGCGCATCATTGCCGGGAGCAATCGCACCCAGCATCGCACCGGTCAAATTGGCACCGCTGAGATCGGCCTGAAACAAATTGGTGTCGCGCAGCATTGCGCCGCGCAAGTCGGCATTTATCAGTTTGGCGCGCGTCAGGTCGGCGCCGGGCAGAAACGCTGCCTGCATATCTGCCCCGTACAGTCTCGCGCCCGTCATTTTGGCCTTGGCGAGAAAGCTGCCGGCCAGATTGGCCCCTGTCAGATCGGCAAATGTCAAATCTGCATTGCCGAGGTTTGCGCCAGTGAAATCTGCGCCCGACAGATCTGCGCCGCGAAAGTAGGCCTCTCGCAGGTCGGCGTCGCGAAAACTCGCACCGGACAGGTTGGCTCCGGTAAAATTGGCGCCAATCGCGGACGTCTTGTCCAGTTTCTGGTTGGTATACTGGCGTCCCTGATACTCGCCGCCGTTCACAATGTCCTGGGCTGCCAGCGGTGAAATGGCCAACAAAAACACAAGTAAGGCTATTCTGAACATCGACCTATCCGGCAAAATTGGTTGGCTTGAACGACACGGTTCTGGACAATTCCGGCACCGGGCCTATGCGGCGAATGTCAGCCCACACGCCCTTGTACCAGGGGATTGTCGTGTCGGGGTCGACGTGATCGGAAATCAGGTCACCGACAGCCCCCCGGGGCTGCCCGAACAGCATGAAACAGTGACCCGGTTTTACAGCATCGGCGGGATAGGCCATGGCCTGTACCGACCCCATGTCGTTGTGCACTTCCACCAGAT
>JBDNEZ010000132.1:0-2865 GCA_041690095.1 Anderseniella sp. | reverse complement strand
TGATACGCCGGTTGTCGCGGCAGGCGGCATCCACAACTTTGAAATGGCGGAAGCCATCCTGAATGACGGTACGGCGGACATCATCGGCGCCGCGCGCCAGACACTGGCCGATCCCGACTGGTTCTTGAAGCTTGAAACCGGCCACGGCGCTGCCGTCAGGCTGTGCGAATACACCAATTACTGTGAAGGGCTTGACCAGAACCACAAGCAGGTGACGTGCAAGTTGTGGGACCGGCTGCAACTGGATGACCCCGACATACTCAAGTCATCTGACGGCAAACGCCGTCTGACAGCACCGGACTGGGCACCTGAATGACGCCGCCTCCAAGCCCGCAGAAGGACCGCTTTGTGCATGATCGGTTGCCGCCTCCTGATCTGTGGCCACACATGGTGCCTCTACCGGGCATATCAGACCTGGAACCCCTCAATTGCGTGTCGGCACTGCTGGACCGGCACATCACAAACGGTCACGGCGACAGGCCGGCAGTGCGAAGCGGCAATCGGACATGGACATATGCGGCATTGAACGAGCATGTCTGCCGGGCCGCCTCGGTGATGGTCCATCGCCATGCTGTGAAACCTGGCAATCGGGTGTTGATCCGCGGTGGCAATTCGGCGGAGGTCGCGCTCGTCTGGCTGGCCGTGCAGAAGATTGGCGCAGTGGCGGTGACCACCATGTCGTTGCTGCGTGACAGTGAACTGGCTGTCATTATCGACATGTCGCAACCCGAACTGGCGATCTGTGAAACCGCTCTGATGCAGGATTTATCACTCGCCATCGAGGCATCCGGCAGGGATTTACCCATCATAGAATTCGGGCCCGGTGAGGGAGAACTGTTCAACCTGATGTCTGTCGCTGCGTCACAACATGAGACCTGCTCCACTCTGGCGGATGACATATCGCTGATTGCATTCACCTCGGGTACGACCGGAAAACCCAAAGCCACGGTTCATTGTCATCGCGACGTGATTGCCATCTGCGAGACCATGTCCCGACACATTGTTGCGCCCACGGTGGATGATGTATTTATCGGTACAGCGCCGCTTGCCTTCACCTTCGGGCTTGGCGGTTTACTGGTGTTTCCGTTCTATGCTGGTGCGTGCAGCGTGCTCAATGCACGTTATTCACCGGAGCAGTTGCTCGATGCCATCGAGACCTATGGCGCTACGGTGTGCTTTACGGTGCCGACCTTCTTTCAGCAGATGGTGAAACTGAAGACGCGGCAGTGTCTGTCAACATTGCGGCTGGCGGTCTCTTCCGGCGAGGCACTGCCTTTGCCGGTCAGGCAGGCATGGGCTGACGCGACCGGCATGCAACTGGCGGAAGTTCTGGGGTCAACCGAAATGCTGCATGCCTTTGCCGGATCAGCAGGGCAAGACATCCGGCCTGGATACATCGGCCCGGCGATACCCGGCTTCGATGTCACCGTTGTCGATGAAACCGGCAACACATTGCCGGCCAACGAGATCGGGCGGCTCGCCGTCAGAGGGCCAACCGGATGCCGCTACCTGGATGATGAGCGCCAAACCGTATACGTGCAGAATGGCTGGAACATCACCGGTGACGCCTGTTCGATAACCGAAGACGGTTATCTGGCCTATCACAGCCGTCTTGACGACATGATCATTTCATCAGGCTACAATATTTCAGGTGTCGAGGTTGAAAACGCCTTGCTGCTGCATCCTGATGTTCGCGAATGTGCCGTTGTCGGCG
Source organism: Anderseniella sp. (assembly GCA_041690095.1). Lineage (GTDB taxonomy): Bacteria > Pseudomonadota > Alphaproteobacteria > Rhizobiales > Aestuariivirgaceae > Anderseniella. The sequence goes on along the minus strand of JBDNEZ010000132.1, from coordinate 1,151 downwards.
AAGCATCGGAGGAACGCGGGCAGATTGTGGTGGCCTATGTGGTAACACCAGCGTCAGGTCAGCACAGATCCAGGCTGGCGAAAGAGCTTCAGGATCATGTCAAAACCAGCATATCTCCTTATAAATACCCACGCATTGTCCGGTTTCTGGACCAGCTGCCGCGCAATGAATCCGGCAAGATCCAACGCTTTCGCCTTCGCCAGTTATAGAGCGCACTCATTCGAGGAAGACGTTGACGCTTGCGGACCGTCCCTGAGCGTCTATCACCGACAGCCGGGAGAAGCCGACATCACCAGCTTCCCACAAACCGCTGCGCGAGCGCAGGGGTTCGCCCACCGGCACACCATTTGCCAGCACACGGAACGGCGCCCGTCCGCCCTGGAGCTTCAGCATCAGCGGCTGTGACGCCTGTCCGGAGGCCAGGCCAAGGTCAACATGAACCCCGTCTGGCGGATAAACGATGTGCAAGGCGGCCTCTTGCATGGCGACCTGAGGCAGTCCGGCGTCCGGTGCCGTGAACCGCCGCAGAACAACCGGGATGACGGCTGCTGCAATGCGCACTGCTCCGGCAGGTGCCGGCGGCAAAGGCTCGAGTTTCAGTCCGGACCTGGCAAATGCGTCAAACAGGATGGGCGCTGCCGCGGCTATCCCGCTTAATCCGGGCACCGGCGCGCCATCTGCCCGCCCGACCCAGACACCCAGCACGTGGTGACCGTCGAACCCGATCGACCAGGCATCACGATTGCCGTAACTGGTGCCGGTCTTGTAAGCAATCGGCAACCGCGCGGCACCGCGCGGCGGCGCAACGCCAGACAACATGTCTGCCACATGCCATGTGGCGACAGACGAGAACATTGCACGGCGTCCGGCTGCCGAGGGCGCGCCAGTCACCCCGTTTCCCAGTGTCGCGGTGCGGCCGAGGTTTGCAAACACAGTATAGGCCTGAACCAGATCTTTCAGCGTTACGCCGACACCGCCGAGACCGATGGCCAGGCCGGGCGCTTGGTTCCGCGGCAGGATCGGCGCGACCCCTGCCCTGCGCAAACGGCCCAACAGCCGGGACGGCGCCGTCGCCTGCAACAATCTGACCGCCGGTACATTGAGCGACAGTTGCAGCGCCTGGCGTACGCTCACATCGCCCTGATAGGTCA
>JBDNEZ010000131.1:0-8642 GCA_041690095.1 Anderseniella sp. | reverse complement strand
TGCCGGGCGAGACGACCACAGGTGAAGGTCATCTTCTGGCTGAGCGGAATGATGCAGTCGATCTGCTCGGTGCGGCAGAACGCGGCCATCCGCTCCCTGCCGGACCTGTCCCACATGGAAGTGGGACCGTCATGCAACAGGCGCTCCGGGCGGGTGAAGTTGCGGGCATGAGGTTTGTCAGGACACGCCATCCAGACGTGGTGACCGCGTCGTTCCAGTTCGGCGATGGCCATGCTGGCCCAGCGCTCTGTACCGCCGAAATGACCGGCAGAACTGACAAACAACAACCGCATGGAATTTTGACGCCCCGGATGGATGCAACATCAATGGAAAACACTCAACACCAACATACCGGCTTTACGCAAACCAATGAACCGGTTATTGCAGGCACAGTTGATATTGCCGGGAGTTATTCAACATGAGCAACACACAAAAAATCCGCATCGCGGTGATCGGGGCATCAGGCTATACCGGCGCTGATCTTGTGCGACTGGCTTATGCTCATCCACACATGGAGATTGTGGCGCTGACGGCTAATTCCCATGCCGGAAAGCCGATGGAAACGGTATTTCCCCATCTGAGCGGACTGGGACTGCCAGGTCTCATCACCAATGATGATGTGGACTGGTCGACCATCGACGCGGTGTTTTGCGGATTGCCGCACGCCACCAGTCAGCAGGTCATCAAGGCGTTGCCGGAACATCTGAAGATCATTGACATGTCGGCTGACTTCCGGCTGCGCGATCCGGAAACCTACAAACAATGGTACGGTAATGAGCACGTCGCGCTCGATCTGCAGGCCGGAGCGGTTTACGGGCTGAGCGAACACTATCGCGACCAGATTGCCGGGGCCAGGCTGGTCGCGTGTCCGGGATGTTATCCGACCGCTGTGCTGATGTTGCTGCTGCCGCTGGTTGCTGCCGGGCTGATTGATGCAACTGACCTGGTCATCGACGCCAAGTCAGGCGTGTCAGGCGCCGGGCGTGCCCTGAAGCAAAACACGCTGTTTTGTGAAGCAGGTGAGGGCATGGGTCCATATGCCATCGGCAAGCATCGCCATGCACCGGAAATCGAGCAGGAACTGTCGATCGCGGCAGGGCGCGACGTGATTGTAAACTTCACGCCGCACCTGGTGCCGATGAGCCGCGGAGAATTCATTACCGCCTACGCGAAACTCAGCTCCGGTAAAACCGCGCAGGATTGCCAGACGGTGCTTGCTGACCGCTATGCTGGCGAGCCGTTCGTCAACATGGCGCCGGACGGGGTACTGCCGGCGACGCAGTTTGTACGCGGCTCAAACCGGGTGATGTTGGGCGTGGTCCCAGACCGGATAGAAGGCCGCGTGGTGCTTCTGTCGACACTGGATAATCTGGTGAAAGGCTCAGCCGGCCAGGCGGTGCAGAACTTCAATCTGATGTTCGGACTGGCTGAGGCAACCGGTCTTGAACAAGTGACACTGTTTCCGTGACGATGCGGTTTCCGCCACCATGGCGGTTGGCCTGATCCTGGCAGCTCGGCCAGGATTTCATCGAAGCCCGAAGTTTTTCGGACTTGCGCTGGATCAATGAAGCACTGGCAGGCTTCATGCAGTGTGTTGTTCGTGCTGTATGCTGCGGCACCTGCCAGGAGATACGCCCATGCTCGATATATCCACGGAAAAGGTTGCCCACGTCATCGTGCGGGCGCGCGAACTGGATGGCAAGGTTGCCGCCTGGGACGGCGCCAGTGATGAAGCAGATGCCAGCAGCATTCTGGAAGCCCGCCGGGACGACCCTACAGAAGCAGAGTTGCGCGGGTTCATTGACGACATGAATATCGACGAGCAAGTGGCACTGGTTGCGTTGATGTGGGTCGGACGTGGCACGTACGAACCTGAAGATATCCAGGAAGCACTGGACACCGCGCGCTCTGAACGGGTGAACAAAACCGAAGACTACCTGCTGGGTGTGCCCTTGCTGGCAGATTACCTGGAAGACGGTCTCGACAAGATGGGGATTTCCGTGGAAGCAGCCGAAGAGGGTATTCTTTAGACCAACATGACTTCTATCGAGTTGATCGTCCGGATTTAATCGCCTTTCACTTTCACATATGACCCCGGTGCAGGCTCTATGGGGTGCAGCTTGCCAAGCTCCGGGTCACGTGCCGGAACCATTTTACCTGACCTTTCGGCCAGCCATTCCATCCAGTGCGGCCACCATGATCCCGGGTGCTCTTCAGCACTGGCCAGCCACTGCTCTACTGTGTCAGCGCCTTTGTCGTTGGTCCAGTACTGATATTTTCCGGCTTCAGGCGGGTTGACCACACCGGCGATATGGCCGGACCCTGCCACAACCAACTGGGTGTCACCGCCAAGGATTTCACCGATCTTGAACACCGATTTCAGCGGCGCGATATGATCCTCGCGCGCGCCGAGATTATAGACCGGAACTTTAACCTTGCTGAGATCAATGCGCACCTGATCAAGCGTCATCTTGCCCTGACTGAGATTGTTATACAGGTAACACTCGCGCAGATAGAACGAATGGGTGGCTGCCGGCATCCGGGTCGGGTCGGCATTCCAGTACAAAAGATCGAAGGGCATCGGGTCCTTGCCCTTGAGATAATTGTTTACCACGTATGACCAGATCAGATCGTTTGACCGCAACAAATTAAAAGCATTGGACATTTCCTTGCCATCAAGAAAGCCATCCTTGGCCATGCGTTGCTCTACTGCAGCGATCTGGCCTTCATCAGCAAATATTTTCAGGTCTCCCGCATAGGTGAAGTCAACCTGGGTCGTAAAGAAGGTTGCCGATTTGATGCGGTCATCGTTGCGCGCGGCCATGTAACCCAGTGTCGAAGCCAGCAGCGTGCCGCCAATGCAGTAACCAATGGCATTGACTTTACGTTTGCCGGTTTGCTGTTCAATCTGGTTGAGAGCCTCCAGAATGCCGTCATGCATGTAATCGGCAAAGCCTTTTTCAGCCAGCCTGGCATCCGGGTTGACCCAGGAGATGACAAACACCGTCAGACCTTGTTCCACACACCAGCGGATAAAGGATTTTTTCGGGTTGAGGTCGAGAATGTAGAATTTATTGATCCACGGCGGCACGATAAGCAGCGGCGTCTGATGCACTTTGTCTGTTGCAGGCGCGTACTGGATGAGCTGCATCAGTTCATTCTGAAACACTACCTGGCCCGGTGACAGCGCCATGTTTTCACCCAGCGCAAAGGCGCTCATGTCGGTTTGCTTGATGCGCAGTGAGCCATGGCCTGCCTCAATATCGCGGGCCAGGTTTTTCATGCCGTCCAGAAGGTTCTGGCCATTTGAAGCCAGGGTCTGTTTCAGCACTTCCGGGTTGGTTATGGCAAAATTGGACGGCGACATGGCATTGGCGATCTGGTCGAAATAGAAATTTGCCTTGTTGCGTGTGGTCTCGTCGGTGTCTGCAGTATTGGCGATGGTGTCATGTGCCCATCTGGCAGTCAGCAGATAGGCCTGCTTGAAAAAATCGAACACCTGATTGCGCGACCAGTCGGGATCACTGAAGCGTTTGTCGCCACGCGCCGGTGTTGCGACCGGATCGGGTTGTTCGCCCCTCATGCGCGCCCAGGAATTTTGCCACAGCTGCGAATATCCCTGCCAGAGCTGCAAACTGGCTTCGGCCCAGCGCTCGGGATGTTGAGCATAGGATTGGGCAATTTCCGTGAAGGTTTTCAAGACCGGTTCAATGGGTTTGAACGCCTCGCCGTCTGTCGTGGCGGCATTCTCCTGCTTCTGCTCAGCCATACTCTGGGCAATGGCGGCTCCGAGTTGCAGTGCCTTGGACAGATTGTCCATCAGCTTGATGGGATCAGGCAGGATAAAGCCGGCAGTATCCTGGGGTGCTGGGCTCTTTGACATGCGTTGACCTTCCAATCAGATTTAGGGTCGGATAGGTATAGTTCATAACAGTAAAGCAAGTCTGATACATGACAAGGGCAGGTTTTTGGCGTTGTTTCGGTCGTCTCCACGCCTTCGACAAGAAACCCCTTTCAGCCGTGGCTTCTGATCTACACTTTCGCTCTTTGCACCATGCCGAACAGGTCGCGCGGGTCGTCCGGGTCAGCAATCATGTCCAGTTCGTCAAAATGTCCGGTGCTTTCGAGCTGATCGTAGACATAACGCAGTGCGGAAAAATCCTCTGTGGCGAAACCGACGCTGTCGAACAAGGTGATCTGGTCGCTGGATGTACGGCCCTTGGTCTTGCCGGTGATAACTTGCCATAGTTCAGTCACCGGATGGTCAGCGTCCAGTTGCTGAATCTCACCTTCGATGCGGGTTTGCGGCGGGTATTCAACAAAAATGCTGGACCGCAGCAGGATATCCCTGTGCAGTTCGGTCTTGCCGGGGCAGTCGCCGCCGATGGCATTGATATGCACACCTGAGCCGACCATGTTGTCGGTCAGGATGGTGGCGCACTGCTTGTCTGCGGTACACGTGGTAATGATTTCAGCGCCGGTCATGGCATCTTCGGCTGATGAGCAGGCAACCACCTTGAGACCGGTATCGGCCAGGTTCCTGACAGCCTTTTTTGTAGCGCTCGCATCAATGTCATAAAGCCGGACGGTTTCGATGCCGACAATTTCCTGCATGGCCAGGGCCTGAAATTCGCATTGTGCACCATTGCCGATCATCGCCATTGTCGTGGCATTCTTCGGGGCCAGATGTTTCGCCGCAACCGCAGACGTGGCAGCGGTGCGCAGCGCGGTCAGAACCGTCATCTCCGACAACAGGATGGGATAGCCATTGTCCACCCGTGCCAGCACACCGAAGGCGGTCACGGTCTGAAAGCCACGCGCCATGTTGGCAGGATGGCCGTTGACGTACTTGAACCCGTAGGTCTCGCCGTCGCTGGTCGGCATCAGTTCGATGACGCCTTCGTGCGAATGGGCCGCAACGCGTGGTGTTTTGTCGAACTTGTCCCAGCGCACAAAGTCGGCCTCGATATAGTCGGCCATCTCCGAGATCATTTTTGCAGCACCGATGGTGTTGACGATGCGCATCATGTTTTCAACGCTGACAAACGGCACGAAGGCAAGCGTGGAGGGGGCTGGTGGAAGTTTGGTCATGGTGTTGGTCCTTCTAACGCCGGGAGAGGTGGCCGGGAGAGGTGAATGCCGGTCAGCATGAATTTGGTGTCGCAAGCGGTTGCGCGGGGCCTGGCGGTTCACGGTCAATAGCTCCTGGTCGGACGATCAAGCACTTTGCGACCCAGGAGGCTGGCGCACAGGTCAACCATCAGTTTGGCTGTGCGACCGCGATCATCAAGAAAAGGGTTGAGTTCAACCAGATCGAGTGACGTGACCATGCCGCTGTCGCACAGCATTTCCATGATCAGGTGGGCCTCGCGGAACGTTGCTCCGCCGGGCACCGTAGTGCCGACTGCCGGTGCGATTTCGGGCTCCAGAAAGTCCACATCAAGGCTGACATGGAGCGCGCCATCGGCTGCTTTCACTTTCTCCAGAAACGTCCGCAACGGTGTGGCCACGCCGTGCTCGTCGATTGCACGCATGTCATAAACCTGGATGTCGCTTTGCGCCAGCAATGCCTTTTCCGCCGGGTCTACCGAGCGCAGGCCCATCATGCAGACATTATCGGGAGTCACTTTGGCTGTCAGCTCCGGATAGCTGTCTTCAAATCCGCTGTGTCCGGTCAGATAGGCCATCGGCGTGCCGTGCAGATTGCCGCTTTGAGTTGTTTCCAGCGAGTGAAAATCAGGGTGCGCATCAAGCCACAGCACGAATTGTTCGCGACCGTTCCGGCGGGCTGCCTTGGTAACACCCGACACTGAACCGATCGACAAGGAGTGGTCACCGCCCAGAAAGATTGGGAAGTCGGAACGCTCGATTGCCGCGCTGGCGACCTCGTTCAGGGCAAGCGCCCAGCCGACGGTTTCATTGAGGTGATGCACTGCCTGATTGCCGGGTCTGGGCCGCTCGACGTCGCACGGTGATACATTGCCGTGGTCGACAACCTGATGACCCAGCGACTGCAGGGTGGATGCGATACCGGCGGTCCGGAATGCGTCCGGCCCCATCAGGCAGCCAAGCTGGCTTGTGCCGGATTGCACCGGTGCACCGACAAGATAACAATTGACCGACATGAAATTTATCCCTGTTGTTGTATGTCGCCAGTTTCCGATATCTTCAAATGATCAGATAGTTGAAAAAATGCGCAAATTATGCATTATAATTATCGAAATGATCATTTAATAATACAAAGTGACTGGTTCAATGTTCAATCTTTCAACCACTGACAGGCGCCTGCTCTATGCGCTCAAACAGGATGGACGCGCATCTGTCACGACGCTGGCCGGTATGCTCAGGGTGTCGCGCGCCACCGTGCAAAGCCACATGGAGCGGCTGATAAGTGCCGGCGTCATCCAGCGCTTTACCATCGAGGTGGATGCATCGGCTGAAGTGGAAGTGGTTCGCGCCGTGATGATGATCGAGCTTGAAGGTACGCTGGCCAGATCGGTCACCAGTAGCCTGCAACGCCTGGCCGAAATTGTCTCCCTGCACACGACCAACGGCACCTGGGACCTGGTCGCGCACATTGAAACATCCAGCCTGCCGGAGTTTGACCGGGTGCTGCGCGAGGTGCGTGAAATCAACGGAGTGATGAACAGCGAAACCAGCATTCTGCTGAACAAGGCCACCGCCTGACATCACTTCGTCACTTTAGCAGCAACCCGCCGTCAACCACCAGGTCGATGCCGGTAATATAGGACGCCCCGTCCGACAGCAGGAAAACCGCGGCTGTCGCAAGCTCCCTGGCTGTGGCGATGCGACCGAGCGGCACAAAGCTGCCTGCCTCGGCAATCCTGTCCGGCGTGTCCCAGCGGGCCTGCAAAGGGGTTTGCGTCAGGCCGGGATAGATGGCGTTCGAGCGAATATTGTCGGCGGCAAGTTGCATGGCCAGCGAACGCGACAGGGCACCGACGCCGGCTTTCGCGGTCGAATATGCATCTTGCGGCAGCGGGTCACCGCGCAGGCACTGGGTGGTGGAGAAATGCACCATCGCACCGCCTTTCGACTTGCGCATGTGAGGGACGCAGGCGCGAGCCGTGTACACCATTGATTTCAGATTGATATCGAATACCTGGTCCCATACGTCCATATCCATATCGAGCAGGGACGCGTCACGGTCAAACCACAGGACACCGGCGACATTGGCAAGATAGTCAATCCGTCCAAACCGCTCGGCACCGGCAGTGATTGTGGCGGTGACGAAATCAGGCTCGGTCAGGTCACCGCGCGCATACAGCCGCCGGTCGGGTGCGCCACCGAGATCGTCGGGCTCCGGTTTTATGTCGATCATGATCACTGATCCCCCGGCTTCGAGGATCAGGTTTGCGATTTGTTGTCCCATGCCGCCACCCGCTCCGGTCACGACTGCAACGCGATTCGAAAAATCAAAACTAATCATCCGCACAGCGTATTCTCAAATTGTGGTTCGGTGCAATTGTCACGGTTTTGCTGCATACCATCTATGCTGGTTTCCGCAACTGTTGACTGTCCGGTCTGCACTGCTTGAAAACCGTCTCCAAACAGCGCATAGAAGGCGCAAATTCACAAGACTTTCCACAATTGATGCGAGCTTGATCACCCGATGAGTGACCCTTTACGAATTGGTATTGCCGGACTGGGCACTGTTGGGACCAGTGTGCTGGATGCGTTTGTCCGGCATGACGAACTGTTGACTGCGCGCTGCGGGCGTTGCGTGAAGGTGACTGCCGTGAGTGCGCGGACAAGGTCCAAGACGCGCGGGAACCATGACATCTCCGGTTTCGCCTGGTACGATGATGCTGCCGATATGGCTGCCAATGGCGATATCGATGTTCTGGTTGAGCTGATCGGCGGAGAAGAAGGAGCCGCGCGCGCCTGTGTCGAAGCGGCCCTGAAAGCTGGTCGCCATGTGGTCACTGCCAACAAGGCACTGCTGGCGCATCACGGTGTTGCCCTGGCCAGGCTGGCAGAAGCCGGCAATGTGGCGCTGAACTATGAAGCAGCCATTGCCGGTGCCATTCCGGTTGTGAAGACGCTACGCGAGAACCTGGCAGGCAATTGTGTGTCGCGCCTGTTCGGCATCCTGAACGGCACCTGCAATTTCATCCTCACCAAAATGGAACGTGAGGGTCGCGACTTCGATGACGTGCTGAAAGAAGCACAAGATCTCGGTTATGCCGAGGCGGATCCGACATTCGACATTGGCGGCTTCGACACCGCCCACAAGCTGGCCCTGATGACCTCCCTGGCGTTCGGCACCGAAGTAGCCCTCGATGACATGTACATCGAAGGCATTGAAGACATCACGCTGGCTGATATTCGCAATGCTAATTCACTGGGCTACAAGTTCAAGCTGCTCGGCGTGGCAAACCGCACCGAAGACGGTATTGAACAGCGCGTTCACCCGGCCCTGGTGCCGCTGGGCTCTCCCATTGCCGACGTCAACGATACCTTCAATGCCGTCGTGCTGGAGGGTGATTTTGCCGACACGCTGTTTCTTGAAGGCCGCGGCGCGGGTGGTCATCCGACGGCATCGTCTGTCATGGCCGACATATGCGATATTGCACGCGGTACGGTGCTGCCGGTGTTTGGCGTACCGGCAACCAGTCTCA
>JBDNEZ010000130.1:0-12541 GCA_041690095.1 Anderseniella sp. | reverse complement strand
CTCGGCAAATGGAACCGGAGCCGGAATGCCCGGTACATCCTTGCTGCGTATTTTCAGTGCCAGGGCAATGGGAATACCGCCCTGAAGGTTTTCAAGATTGAAGAAGTTGGTGCGCATCGTTGCGGTAATCACACCTGTCAGTTGACGGATGATCCGATCATCATCGAGATTGGGAACGCTCGCCAGATGATTTTCTATGCTTTGCAGCAACCTGCCCTGCAGCTTGTCTCGGGCTGCCAGTGTGCCGGCTTTGGCATGATCGGGTTGAAATCTGGCCTTGAACAAATCCACCAGCAAGCGGGTTACTTCACCATATCGCACCAACGTAGCGGCCATCGCTGAAAGCCTGTGCGGGAAACCGGTTTGACGCAGATAGCGCGCGCACGCCCGCAGCACTGTCACTTCCTGCCATGTCAGGCATGCAGACAGCACCAGGCCGTTCAGCGGATCACTGTCAGCCTTGCCTGTCCAGACAGCCAGAAAACACTCTTCCAGCGGTTGGTAGCTTTGCTTGTCGATCGGCGCATTGTCATCGCGGTTGAGGGCAACTTCATGGATGTAGACAGCAGCGGTCTGCTTTGTTGGCGATTTGCCTGTAGGCTGGACGACATATGTGTTTTCATCCAGCGCCCGCAACCCCATGTCTTCCAGTAGGGGAAGCCGCGCCGAAAGCGGTACCGCTGACGTCAGATTGAACAGCTTCAGCCGGACCGCACCGTGATCCCCGGTCGGCGCTGCAAACTCTGCGGCTGTGCAGGTTTGGGCATCCAGTGGCTCGATGATCGCAATATCGTGCTGTGCATCCTCAATTCCGCTGGCCTCACGATAGGCCGGCGGAAACGCGCTGGCATAGCGTTTTGCCAGCGACCTGCCTGTCGTTCCATCCCCGTCGGTTATCAACGCATGGGAAAGCTCGTCAGCCCAGCTGCGGGTTGCCTCGACAATTTCTCTTTCAATCTGCTCGGGATCCGGCAGGTTTTTCGCTGACACGCCCAATGAAATGATGAACCGGACGCGAACCAGCGTGCCTTCGCCGAAATCCGGCATGAACTCCAGCGTCTTGCCGTTATAATGCTTCTCCAGAATGGCGCCGGCCTTCTCACGCAGATCAGACGAGAACCGGTCACGCGGAAAGAACACAAACGCGATTGCGTATCTTTCGAACCGGTCAAGCCGGACAAATACGCGGGTCCGCGGTCGTTCATGCAGACGCCACATGCCGATCGCCAGCGGTGCCAGCTGTTCGGATTCGATCTGGAACAGATCATCTCGCGACATGGTTTCAAGTATGTTGAGAAGACCCTTGCCCGAATGGCCGCTTGCGGTAAATCCACTGAGTGCCATCACGGCATCTATGCGCCGCCGCAGAAGAGGAATGCCGCTGGCTGCTTCGGTATAGGCCGTTGATGCAAATAGCCCCACAACCCGAAGCTCGCCGATAATGTTACCGTCCTGATCAAAATCGTAAAGGCCGACATAGTCCATAACGGCTGACCTGTGTACGCGCGATACAATGTCGGATTTTTCTACAACAATCGCATAGCCGGACTTGTATTTTGACAGGTCCCGCTGCGCAGCATTCTGGATCACCTGCACCTTATCAAGCCGCAGAACCCCGAGGGCCGACTTCTCATCGGCAATCATCTGCTTCTTGCCGCCTTTTTTCACCAGGTTGTATTGGCACATACCGAGAAAAGTGAATTTGTTGTTCAGCAGCCAGCTCAGAAAATCGATGGTCTCGGTTACAATGGCGGTCGGCAGCGGTGATGCTTTGGTCCGGAGTTTTTCGATTCTGTCCTGTATCGTGTGGAGCATCGGCTGCCAGTCGACCACCGCTGCGCGAACTTCATCCAGAATACCCTGCAGTTCGCTTGTCAGCGCAGCCTGTTCACGATCTGAATTCAGGGCTTCGAGATGAATATGCAGGTAGCTCTCGCGCAGGAAATCTCCCGACTGTTTGTTCGAATTGTCCAGAGACTTCAGCTTGCCTTTACTGTCGCGCTCACTGGCAAATACCGGATGCAAAACCGTTAATACCGAGTGCCCTTTTTTCGACAGCGCATTGATGACCGAATCGACCAGAAAAGGCATGTCATCATTCAGAATTTCCAGAATGCATCGCTGAGCCAGCACACCCACCTTGGTGCCGGATGCCCCGATACGGATTTTGACGCGGCCGGCCGGCTTGACGTCCAGAAATTCCCGGGCCCTGTCGACCAGCAGGTTAATGTCGGCAGCGGTCAGGCCGGCAAGGTCTTCCTCGGCAGCTTCGCGGAACAGCTGTTTGCGTAGCGTTTTTTCCAGCAAGCTCTTGCCTGCCTTTTTGGTTGAATTTTTCTGCATAGAGCCTGACCCGGATTTTTCTGCCACGACATTCCACCCTTCGTAAAACTGCTCAATAATTCAGCATAGGACAGGTTTCCAACAATGGCCATGCATTCAAAACTTCTATATTGTGTCTGTTTAGGGTCAGGACCCTAATTTCCAGCGGAGACAATTGCATGACAACTTCCGGCAAGCCTGCCACTGCCCTGACCATCCCGCAAGCTGATGAATTGACCGACCGCCAGCAAGCCTACTTTGACAAGTGCACCGAGAAACTCGGCTTCATTCCAAATGTGCTCGCGGCCTACGCGTTTTCATCGGCCAAGCTGCAGGCGTTTGCAGATATGTACAATGACCTCATGCTGGCAGACTCAAACCTCTCCAGGCTTGAACGCGAGATGATTGCCGTTGCTGTATCCAGTGTGAACCAGTGCTATTATTGCCTGACCGCTCATGGTGCGGCTGTCAGGCAACTCTCAGGCAACCCTGCGCTGGGTGAACAGATGGTGATGAACTTCCGCGCCGCTGACCTGGATTCACGCCAGACCGCGATGCTCGAATTTGCCGACAAACTCACCCGCGCCCCTCATGCAATGGTAGAGCGCGATCGCCAGACATTGAGGGACGCCGGTTTTTCCGATCGCGACATATGGGACATATCGAGTGTCGCCAGCTTCTTCAACATGTCGAACCGGATGGCTTCTGCAGTGGACATGCGCCCCAATGATGAGTATCACGCGCAAGCCCGTTGACGGGCCAGGATTGGCAATTCGACAAATCATGTCTTCACCGATTGTGCCGGGTCAGCTGCCAGCCTGTTCAACAAAAATATCTGACAGGGCCTTATCCGCATGGCTTCCGACCACGCTTCACGGCGCACGTTCGCAATCATTTCACATCCTGACGCGGGCAAGACCACGCTGACGGAGAAGCTGCTTCTTGCAGGTGGAGCAATTCGGCTGGCCGGCGCTGTGCGGACACGTGGCGCCCAGCGCCGCGCCCGTTCCGACTGGATGAAGATCGAGCAGGATCGCGGAATTTCAGTGACCAGTTCCGTCATGACTTTCGACTATGATGGCCATACTTGCAATCTGCTCGACACGCCGGGCCATGAAGATTTCTCCGAAGACACCTACCGCACGCTGACCGCGGTTGATTCCGCGATCATGGTCATCGATGCCGCCAAGGGGATTGAAAGCCAGACCCGCAAGCTGTTCGAGGTTTGCCGGCTTCGCGACATTCCCATTATCACGTTCATCAACAAGGTAGATCGCGAGGGTCGTGATGGTTTTGAGCTGCTGGACGAAATCCAGGAAATGCTGGCTCTGGATGTGTCGCCGGTGATCTGGCCGATCGGCATGGGGTCGGATTTTTATGGTTGCTATGACCTGCGCGACGGGTCGTTCTCGCGCGCATCAAGGCGAGGTGGTCATTTTGATGAAACCCTGAATGTTCCATCTCCCGACAAGCTTGGCGAAATCGCAGGCGTCCCGGACCACATTGTCGCAACTGCATCCGAAGCAATCGAACTGGCTCAGGCAGGCTATGCGCCATATGACCGAACCTCGTTTCTCGAAGGCAACCTGACGCCGGTTGTGTTTGGCAGTGCCCTGAATGAGTTTTCAGTCCAGCAGTTGCTGGATCTGATCATCGAACAGGCACCGTCACCAAGACCGAGCCCTGCCGAGCCCCGAGAGGTCTCACCCGAAGAGTGCAAGGTCACCGGGTTTATCTTCAAGGTCCAGGCCAATATGGACAAGAACCATCGCGACCGCGTGGCGTTCATGAGGATATGTTCCGGGCACTTCAAACGCGGCATGAAACTGAAACAGGTGCGCACCAACAAGGACATCCTGGTACATAGTCCGATTTTCTTCCTGGCACAGGATCGCGAAATTGCTGAAGACGCCCAGGCAGGCGATGTCATCGGAATTCCAAACCACGGCACGGTGCGTGTCGGAGACACCTTCACCGAAGGCGAAATACTTCGCTTCACCGGCTTGCCTGCCTTTGCGCCCGAAGCGCTCCGGCGCGTGCGTCTGGGCGATATGACCCGGGTCAAGCAAATGCGCGCAGCCCTGGAAGACCTTGCCGAAGAAGGCTTGATCCAGGTGTTCCAGCCGGAAGTGGGCTCCCAGTGGATTGTCGGCGTTGTCGGAGTGCTGCAACTGGATGTAATGGCGTCACGTGCCCAGCAGGAATACGGCGTTACCCTGGAATTTGAAGCTTCACCTTATGAAATGGCCCGCTGGGTGACATCAGATGACCCCGCCGCGCTGGCAACGTTTCGCGAGCGCAACCGGCTGGCCATGGCAACAGATCGTGACGGTAGCTTCGTGTTTCTCGCCAAAGGCGCCTGGGAACTGGATTACGCAGCCAAGACCTACAAAGACATCCGCTTTAACCGCACCAAGGAATTATTGTAGGGAAAACGGCTATGAGCGCCATTGCAGTTGGCAACCCAACCAACGGCTACCAGTTTTGTGAAGCCTGGTGTCCGCTGGTTGCGAATGATTTCTGGCGATTCAGCAGAACAAGTTCACGCAATGGCAGGTTGATGATTTTGGTGGCACCATATGTAGGCGCTTGCGCGTAGAACATTACTGCTTCTTCGAGATCTGATGTCTGACGCAAAAGTCCATCGAGCACGTCATCAGGAATATCAACACGCAACTGGTTTTTCAGATAGCTCAGACAACTCAGCATGGCCCACGATCCCTGGCACATCCGGCTGACCTCCAGCACACGGTTCCAGTCGAGAACGTCAGTGTTTACTGCTTCGGCCAGGTCAAACGCCCACATCCCGCTGGACATGTGACTGGGAACAAACCGGCGTATGCCCTGCATCGCAGTAAAGACCAGCAGTTCTTCCGGGGCCGACACCAACACGTCACGCCTGCGGAAGGTCGCCGGAACTGCCCTGTCCCAGATGATGTCCATGATATGATTGTCGAGAAACGGCATGTGAGCCGGTTGATGATGAACATCGACGTCAGACTTGTCCCTGGTCTCGTCACTGCCTTTATGCAGGTTTATGCCGGGATGGTAACGGCATCTCTCGAGCGCCGCATCGGCACCCTCCGTCTCTCCCCAGCCATGCGCACAAAGTGTTGCAATGACGGTTCGCAAATCCTGTCGCTTCACCATCAGATCAATATCTGACGTGACCCTGCGGGTCAGCTTGGTCATTTGCAGTGCTTCCAGTGCGGCTGACTTCATCAGATAGATCGGAATGTCCCGGGCGATCAGCAGGTCGAGCGCGGCAGCAGAGCGATTGAGCTGCATCTGGGACTGGGTCCACAATGACTTGGCCATTCCGTGCAGCCGGGGTATCTCCACGCACTCCGGATCAACCTGTGGCAGGCGGCCCGAAAAGCGGGCAAGGATCTTGAATTGCGGCCAGGTGCAATCGTCAATGTCATTTGCAGCTTTCCAGCTTCGCCAGCATGCCCGGGCTTCGTCGATGGGAAGCAGTGTTGCCTTGATGAGTTGATCTGTATTCGGCTCAGGCCAGGCTTGCTGCGCAAACCGGTGCTTGAACCAGTTATTTAGTGACATCAGGCAGAACCATTCCTGCTGTTGCGTTTTTGCTCGATGGCGCGACGAGCTATCTCCAGAACAAATCGACTCATTTTGGCTTCAGTACCCGAAGCCTGACGTGAACCAAGGGTTCCCGGTCTGATTCTGCGTTTCATGACAGTTTCGGGTATAACCTTCTCTACAATTCCGGCGATACGCACCGTGCGAAACCATTCAACCAGGTGGGCGTTCTTCATGGTCTCGTCGAACGTGAACGGTTCCGAGGCAAGCCATCGCCGGCGAACCAGCAGACAACCGCCAAGATAACCGGGCTGGCCGCCTTTGACATAGCTCAGTGTTGCGAACCGCTCAGGCGAAATCGATGGACATTCAAAAGTGCTGAAATGACCGACAACCACGTCAATTGCCGGATCATTTTCCATTGCAGCAATCTGCAGTCGTGTTTTCTCCGGCATCCAAAGGTCGTCAGAATCAAGGATGGCGATGGCATCGCCTGTCGAAGTCGCAATTCCGGTGTTCAGCGCGCTTGGGAGTCCACAATTTTCTGTCTGAACAAGCCGCGCATTGATCGGATGACCGGACGCAATCCGCGCCGTGTCATCAGTCGACCCATCGTCGACAACGATAACTTCGTCCGGCGCAACTGTTTGCGAAGCGATGCTGTCAAGTGTCTCACACAGCGTTTCGGCAGCATTCCAGGCTGGAACAATGGCACTGACTTTCATTGTCTAGTATCCTACCAAATCGGCAAATGGCGGCAAAGGCTCGGTGATCCCGGCAGCTTTGCGCCGTTTGATTGAATTGATCAGTGAGCGATGAAAATCCTGCTTCTCAGTCGATGTCAAAGACGACGTCATGGAGTCATCATGGCGCCGGTAATACAGGGTGACTTCGTCCATGATCGTGAATGGTACAGACGCTTCACGAATGCGCAGCATCAGATCAACATCCTCGGAATAGGTAAACGCCTCATCAAACAATCCGACTTCCCCGAAAACATCGCGCCTGTAAATAGTGGCACCCAGATGCACATGGAATATCTTGCTGGTGCGTGAGTCGCTTGCCGGCTCCAGGCCATTTTCGATCTGCTTGTCGAAATACAGCACAAAACCGGAGACAATTCTGACCTCGGGCGCAGCACACAGGCGATCGATCTGCATCTGCAGTTTGTTAGCCGGCCACAGATCGTCACAATCCAGAAATGCGATCACATCTCCGGTTGCCCGTTGAAGACCTACATTGCGCGCGGGCCCGGGGCCCTTCTGTGGGCCATCGTGAATGATGATTGAGCTGTCAGCACTGGCCAGCTTCGAAACGATGTCAACGCTGGCGTCTGTTGAACCGTCATTGATCACATGAATTTCAGCCACCGGAACCGACTGCCTCTGAATCGACCTTATCGCATCCGCTATAAACAGTTCACCATTGCGCACCGGTATGATGACACTGACACCTGGATTGACGTTCATGATTTGCCCTGTTGCTGCAGGAATGCCTGAAGTACACTCAGGCCCTCCAGAGGATTGGTCCCGACAAGAAGCTTGTAGGTGGGCAATGCCCTGGCAATCAAGCTGCAATGTTTCAATGTTTCAGGCATGGCAGTGCGCAGTATGTTCATTGTCGATGGTGCAAGTGCTGCCACTGCTTCAATCTTGGACAGGGTTTCAATGTGACTGGTTTCGGCCCCTGTCAACTGAAGCGAAAATACAGCTTCGATCGGCAGCCTGGAAACAAAATTTGTTCCTGCTGCCGCAGATACCGGAATCAGCGCCTTTTCTCCTTTTTTCCGATTCCGGTTGGTGGCCATGGCGGCCTGATCAGCAAACATGTCTTCCGCCATCCCGGTCAGCTTCATGACATCAAATATCGAAAAGCTCATTATCTCCGGCGGCATGCTCACAAGCACAAAATCGTCGCCTGTTGTTTGCCAGCCACGCGATATTGCTGCCGCTGTCATGGTCGACTTGCCGCTGCCTCCCGCCCCTGTCAGCATGATCCCTCGCTGGTCCAGACCAATGACCGCGCCATGGATCATGGCGATATCCGACTTGAGGCAGGCCCAGTGTATGAAGTGCCGCAACGGCGAGCCAAACTCCCAATACGGCAAACTGTCGGCGCTATTCAGCCAGTAGAGACCGGTCATGGATGCAAGATCAAACAGATGCCATATACCACGCGCGTCGTCTGACGACAGTGCCAAACCGTCTTCCGGCCGCCAGCAAATGCGTTGATTATCCTGTATGGTTTCTTCCGGGAAAAGCCACTGGTCGGGAGGTGCTGCAAGGCCGGTTTGATCGGACACCAGTACATATACCACCGCGTCCGGCTTGTCGTCATTGTCAGGTTGTTCAGCGTGCTCTAGCACCGGGCGCACAACATCTTGCGCATGACCTGCTATAAAACGGACCGTGAGCCTGACCTGTCCAAACTGAAAAACCCGCTGCTGGCCACCCAGTTTGGACCACAACTCGTGTGCATGCAAAATGTTGGTTCGCAAAAACTCTTCGATCGAGCACGCTTCAACATTCATCTCCCGGATCCTCGCCGTCACTAAAGCGTGTTGCGCTCAATAGGGCTCATTTTACCGCAACACGCTTTAACTCGTCAGGTTGTCAACTTTCCGGACGTCGGACAGGCCAACCGTGATCAGGATCAGCATCGTGCACCGGATCAAGCATGATGAGTTCCTGTAAATCGCTGTGCACTTCCAGGCTGGGCGCCACGAATGGCGTTTTCTCTTCGCCGCTCATATCGGTGATCATCTCGGCAGCGTCAATCTTGAACAGCAGATTCTCGGCATCAAGAATTTTGACAAAACCCTCGACCATCTGGCGGATATCGTGGTCACCGGGCAAATAGAGCTGATTCAGTTCCTGCACGATTTCGTCAACCGATCTCGGTCGAATCAAAAGCTTCCAGATTGCAAGAGCACTGCCGCTCAAACCGTAATATTTGCCGCTATCAAAATTGACAGCAACCATCTCGCCGCCAAAATCCTCAAAAGACAAACCCACTGGGTTTAAATAGTATAATTTCATCGCGGTTATCGGACACTTTCACGCAGATTCAACGGATCATTTAAATTGAGGTGCCGCTATCGATACAAGCATGCCGTGCATGCCGTCAACACTTTGGCATTGTCTTACAGAAGGTTACCTGCGATCACTGCTATCAGTTCCTATGAAGCCTTGTTCACCATCAGACATCGTCACGCCCGTGGATTGCTCGCTGCATGGCTGGTAACGATGTTGCCATAATTGTTCCGGTTTTTCGAGAAGCCGACAACATTCGAACACTAGATCAGTATGGCTTTTGATTGGAGCAATCAAAAACCATAAAACTGAACGATTTTAAAGTGATAGAGCAACTTTAAGGGTTCAATTGAACCCATGTCGCCCTGGTGACCGGGTTGTTGGCAACGTCCATCGGCAGTGTCGCAAGCGTGGCCATGGCATCGAAAATTCATCAGGACTATGCAACCCTGGTTTTGCTGTCCGCCCTGGCTGGTATTGCAATAGACACCGTTTGGACATTTGGTGTAGCGAATACCCCGATCTGGAGGCCCAAGTGATCTCATCAAATTCTGATTGGCAGTTGAATCGCACCACTGAGCGTATCTTGCTGTTGCTGATACTGGCTGGTGGCGCACTGCTGTATTTCTGGGACCTCGACAGAACGAGTCTGTGGCTTGATGAAGCTTATTCTGTTTACCAATCCCATCGCGGATTTTTCGCTATGCTCGAGCAAACGGCCCGCGACAATTATCCGCCGCTTCACAATGTTATTCTTTGGACAATTATAAAGCTGTTCGGATTCAGCGAAACCGCAGTTCGGTTTCCATCGGCTGTGATGGCTGTTATGGCGGTTTACGCGATTTACCGGCTCGGGAAATGCGTCTGGAATGGTGCCGAGGGTTTGATCGCAGCATTGCTCCTGGCGATACAACCGATATTTGTCTGGCACGCCGGTGAAGCACGCATGTATTCGCTTCTCGGCCTTGTCGCAATTGGTTTCATGTGGGCAACAGTGGCACACTTCAAACACCGGACCCGACGCAGTGCGATGATAGCCGGTGCGGCCGGATTTCTGGCGTTGATGAGTCATATTTTCGGAATTTTTGCGTTTGCATCCGTGAATGTCTTCATTGTTCTCGCATTCTTGCGAAACCACGCCTGGCGCGATGATCGCTTTCAATCGTGGCTGATCTGGCAGGTCGTTGCGATGGTCGGGGTTCTGCCATGGATAATCCTGCTGGCAGGACGTGCCAACCATGCTGTGAACGACGGATTCTGGATACCCTACCCCAGCATCGATTACCTGCAGAACTTGTTGGTATGGTTGCTCACCCTGCCGCTCATCTGGACCGGTGCCGCATTGCTGGTCCTGGCGATCGCTCAACGCCTGTGGCAATATTACCGGCGCACGACACCGGACCAGCAATATGCTTTACCGGGCAATACCGTCTGGCTTTTCACCATATGGCTCCTGGGTCCGCTCGCAATCGGTTATATTCTTTCTGTTCTGGCAGTGCCGATTCTGCAATCCAGGTACCTGATCTGTTCCTTCCCCGCGTTTGCCTTGCTCATCGCCCATGGGATTGGGTCTCTACCTGCTCCAGCCATGGTGAGAGCAGCAATTCCTTTACTGATCGCAGCGCTGATCCTTCCGCAATCCATAGACCGGGCAACAACTTCGGTGGCCGAGCGCCATGACATGCGGGCTGCCATAGCTGAAATCAACAGACAAGCCGAACCGGGTGATCAATACCAGTTGCAACCCCGGTATTTCGAGCCACTCTTCGGCTACTATAAACACAACGACCCGAATAAAAGATCATCCACAAAAGCCTGGAATGATATTTCACCATTTCCACCCGGGGGGCGTGTGTGGCTGATCGTGGCTGATGATGGCAGAGCAGCCGAAAAAACCATATTAGACAGCTACCGTGCGCTGGGGTACCGCCTTGAGGCATCGCGGAGATTCAACCGATTGACTGTACACGAATTGAACTCACGACCATAACAATAGCCCGTGCCGGTCAACCGCTTCGGCTTAACAGCGTTCGTAACCTGCCGAACCGGTTTCCAGTATCTCCCCCGTCCAGCACCGATTGCAGTTTTGGCAAAGTCACTTTGCTGTCCTGTGAGCGCAATGCATCAAGCCGTCCCATCATGTCACGAAACTGCGGCAGCTTGTTTGTCAGGTCAGCGGCGTTCATGTAATGCACGACGCCCAACAGACACCGTGAAAACTCGCTTGCCCTGACGGTATCCGGTTCGTGCCGGAGAACTACGGTGCGAATATAATCTTCAATCTGTGTTGTTGCTTGTCGCTTGAGTCTGGCCGGAAGAACCTGGCTTCGATAGAAATCAGGCTCCTGCAGGGAGTGCAAATGTATGTCGCCCAGAACAGCGCTACATTCGTCCACCAATGCTTCAAGAAGCTCTGGAAGAGACAGCATATTCAAGGCCGTCACCGTGACACCAAACCGGACTTCCGCGTTCGGACACGTTCGCCTCAGCTGCCCTGTGTTCTCAACAAATTCGTCCCATTTGAATCCGTTGCGCACTAGCGCCCCTTCGGTACCGACAGCATCTACGCTTTCATAGATCCTGACCTTGTCAAACTTCGACCACAGATCGAAAATCGATGTGCCGGCAAACTCGGTTCGCGACAGATTTGTATTGTAGCGCAGAAAAACCCCGGTTCTGCCACGTTCGACCAGCAACTGCAGCAAGCTGTAATGTTCCTCCATCATCAACGGCTCACCACCTGCAAAATACAACTGATCCAGCTTGTCGATTCCATCACCGATCTGGCGAACAACGTCATCGATTTTTTTAAAACTTCTTATTTCGGCCTTGCTGCCAGCCGTTACGCCGATTGCCCTGCCATCCTTGAACCTGTTGGAGCTGGATCCATGCCAGCAACTACGGCAACTGAAATTGCACAAATTGGAGAACCGGAGATCCAGCATAGCAGGATACTCAGGCGCCGCAGACGCAAGCCTGTCTGCGTCTTGGTTCAGCCTGTCGTACCACTCGGGATGCCAGGTTTGCGCCTCCAGCCGCAAGCTGTTGCCTTCGCGCTGTTCACGATCATGGCATTTCCAGCACGCCTTCAACGGTTTTCCGGCAATAAAGTCAGCCCGGACATCAGCCAGTTTCTTGCCATTCCATGCCTCGTTGAGCGTTGTATCGTTCAGGTTGCCAACTTCGCCATCAAATTCACAGCAGGGCGCTATTTTTCCATCCGTGGAGACGTAGCTGCCGATCCAGGGATAGAGACAGAACCCTTTTGGCAGGTTAGCGGCGTCGTTGGCAGGGGTGGCGTTGGCGTTGGTGTCCATGATCAACCGCCTCTCCGATTTCCATCAAACGGACCAGAATGTCTTTGGTTTGATAACCACATATCCTCAAGCTCATCACTCGCCAAAAGGTTAAAGCAATTTTGACGGTTCATGTGAACTCATAATGCTCCAATGACCGGTTTCGGACTTCAACCAGTTCTGCCAAACCGCAAGGTGACTGTTCTTGCAACAGCGCCATCGCGTCGCCCTGAGGTGCGGCATTAGAGCAATATGTATCCATATGGATGCATAAAATTGCTCTAACACTTTGGAATCGAGCATTTTTATCCGAACAGATGATTCCATCTGAACGGATAATGCTCTAGG
>JBDNEZ010000129.1:0-13585 GCA_041690095.1 Anderseniella sp. | reverse complement strand
CTCGCCATCCGGTCTGGTGACGTTTGAGCCTCATCCAAAGTCTGTGTTCCAGCCTGAGCAGCCGGTATTCCGGTTGACGCCGCCGCGCCTGAAGGCTGCGTTGGCGCGCAGTTTCGGTGTCGATTTCTGTGCGTCCATTCCCTTCAACCGTGAACTTGCTTCGGTCGAGGCTGAAGAATTCGTTGAACGCTATCTGGTTCGGGTACTCGGTATCAGCCACATCGTATCAGGATATGATTTTCACTTTGGCAAGGGCAGGCGGGGCAGCCCGGCACTGCTTCAGGAGCTTGGCGAACGGTTCGGCTTCGGTGTGACCATCGTGGATCAGGTGACCCGCGAGGATGGCACTTCGCCGTTTTCGTCATCGTCGGTACGCGCGGCCTTGCACGCCGGCAATATCGCTCAGGCAAACGCCCAGTTGGGCTATCGCTGGACCGTCATTGGCAAAGTCGTCAGAGGCGACCAGAGAGGTCGCACAATCGGTTTTCCGACAGTCAACATCATGCTGGATCCGGGCATGGAACCATGCCACGGCATCTACGCGGTGCGGGTCCGGAATTTGGCGGGCGACAGGCAGAAGGTGTTGATGGGCGCGGCCTATTTCGGCTGGCGGCCGACATTCGATACCGATCGGGTATTCCTGGAAGTCTTCTTGCTGGACTTTGAAGGCGATCTGTACGGCCACGAACTGGCGGTCGAGTTTGTCGACATGATCAGGCCGGATCAGAAGTTTGCTGACCTTGATGCACTGGTTGCACAGATGAAACGCGACTGCGATGACATCCGCAAATTGTTGAATAAAGAGGCTGCAGTGGACGCTGAATTGCCTCTTCTGGCGGCGCAGATGTCAGGCAGACTGTATGAAGAACTGGGGTGATCTGTTGCCCGAATCATTTCCATTCTGGTCGGAAGTGATACCAAAGGAACTGACTATTGACCCTCGTCCGTTTCAGTCTTCGGGGTCCAGCAGTCGATGCAGGTGCACGATGAAATAGCGCATCTCGGCAACGTCTATGGTGGCGCGGGCCTTTTCCTGCCAGGCTTTTTCAGCTGTGGCATAATTCGGATAAATGCCTACGACATCAAGGTTTTCGAGATCCTTGAAGCGCACACCGTCCAAGCTCTCCAGTTCACCGCCAAAGACGAGGTGAAGCAACTGGTCAGGTTTCTTGACGGTGTCGGACATCACTGTGGTTCCCGTGTTGATGACGAAGATTTGTTCAGGCAGCAACCGTATGAAGCCGTTCACCGATCTCGTCAAGCAGTGCTTTGGAACCGACCATCAAGCCGTTCTGGCGAGTGTTGTCGCGATTGTAGACGAAGCGCTCTCCGTCCAGATCACGCGTACATCCCCCAGCTTCATGCACAATCAGATCACCCGGTGCCAGATCCCAGTCATGCTTTTTGCCGAATGCAATAGCGCCGTCATACTCACCGGACGCAACAACACAGTGACGCAGGATGAGCGACGTCGTCATGGCACAGTTGATGTGCGGAACCGGGGACTTCCATTTGCTCTGGGTTACAGCGCTCTTGTGAGCAACAAATCTGGACCCGTCCAGACCGGATTTTCCAGTAACCTGCATTGTCTTGCCGTTCAGACGTGCACCGGCATCCAGAGCTGCTTCATAGAAACGGTTCTGGGCGGGGGCAAACGCTGCCGCTGCGACCGGCCGGCCATGGAACAGGAGACACGCACCGACACACCAGTGATCTGAGCCGCTCACATAAGCTGATGTGCCGTCGATCGGGTCAACCACCCAGACGTTGGTCTTCGATCGCGTAGCATCTTCGCGTGCAGTTTCTTCCGACATCCAGCCAAACTCGGGCGTCGCGTCGCGCAGTCTTGACGCCAGCAATCTGTCGACTGCCAGATCGGCTTCACACACCGGTGTGCCGTCTGCCTTGTCCCAACTGTCAACACCTGCATTGAACATTCGCATTGCCAGTTCGCCAGCCTCGCGCACCGCGTTGCATAACAGCTCGTGCTCTTTCTGCCACTCGCCGGCATGACTGATTTCAGGCACCTGCAACTGTCATTCCCTCCACCAGGCATGTGGGCGCATTGGTGCCTGATTTCATCTCGAGGTCGTCGGCAGGCGTCAGATTGACGAACATGTCCTTCAGGTTTCCGGCAATGGTGATTTCGCTGACCGGATGGGTGATCTCGCCATTTTCGATACGAAGTCCTGCCGCCCCGCGTGAGTAATCACCCGTCACCATGTTCACACCGGATGAAAACATCGATGTGATCAGGATACCGTCGCTGATGCCGGCGGTCATGTCGCGCACCGATACAGTGCCGTTGGCCAGCCAGAGGTTTGTCGTTGATGGCGACGGTTGACCACCGGTAGACCGCGCCGCACGCGCATTGCTGGTCACGCCCAGCTTCGTTGCGGTGCGCCCGTCCAGCAACCAGTTGGACAACACGCCGTCTTCGACAAGATTGAGCGCTGCACAGATCGCGCCTTCGGCGTCGAAGGGTTTTGAAGACAATCCCCGCACCAGAAGCGGGTCATCGATGATGGTTATGCCGTTTGCAAAAACCTGTTTGCCCATCATGTCCTTGAGAAAGCTTGTGCCGCGCACCACGCCTGCCCCGTTGGCGGCCTGTGCCAGCAGCGACGGGAACGATCCGGCCAGGCGTGCCTCGAAAATCACCGGGCATTTCCGCGATGTCATCTTGCGCGGGTTGAGCGCGCGCACAGCGCGTTCACCGGCCTGCCGGCCAATGGCTCGGGCATCTTCCAGGTCAGCAAAATGCACCTTTGAGGAATAATCATAGTCGCGCTCCATCAAGGTGCCGTCACCGGCAATTGCGGATGCGGATATGGAATAGCCGGTGCGCACATAATTGCCTGAAAATCCGTTGGATGTGACCAGCACAATTTCACGTTTGCCTGCGCTTGCCGCTGCCCCGTCGGTTTTGCTGACGCCTTTGATCTCCCGGCAGGCAGCTTCTGCAACCAGTGCCAGATCGCTCAGGGTTTCCGTGCCGACCCGAGAGTCATCTGCCAGTTCAAGTGCGTCCGGTGAAGCTGCTCTTCCGGTGGTGTCGAGCAAACCCAAAGACGCATCGGGCGGCGCAATTTTGGCCATTTGGACGGCACGTTCTGCCAGAGTCACATAATCCTGGGTCGTGCGCGCGGTACCCGACACTACCGCGCTGGATCCG
This sequence comes from Anderseniella sp., assembly GCA_041690095.1. GTDB lineage: Bacteria > Pseudomonadota > Alphaproteobacteria > Rhizobiales > Aestuariivirgaceae > Anderseniella. The sequence continues at coordinate 10,410 of JBDNEZ010000129.1, read as the reverse complement.
TTGACGAACACGCGCAGGCCAAAATCCGCTGCCTCCGATCTTTCCACCTTGTCGGTCGCGCCGTTTCTGACCCGGACCTGAACCGATGTGCCGTTGACGGCCAGCACATCTGCGGCATCCGCACCGGCTTTTCTGGCCAGGTCGAGAAACTGTTCTGCAGATGAAACAATATCGGAAGAACTCATAATGGCAATCTCACAAGGTTATCGAGCACGATTCCTGCAAACACGATCAGGCCGAAATTCCGGTTGGAGCGAAACAGCATCAGGCAGCGATCAGGATCGTCTATATCAATTCGCGCCAGTTGCCAGGCAGCGTGCAGCGCCGCCGCCGCCAGTGCGGTGTTAAAAATGCTGCCGGCACCTGCGTAAAATCCCGATGCAAACAGCAAAATAATGGTGAGCGCAAAGAACATGGTTAGCCAACCGCGGGTTGCGGCACCGAACTTCAGGGCAGTGGATTTGATACCGATCGCCAGATCATCCTCCTTGTCCTGATGCGCATAGATGGTGTCATAGGCAAGTGTCCAGGAGATCCCGCCGAGATACATCAATATGGCCGGCAGTTCGAGTTGACCACGCACCGCGGCCCAGCCGAGCAGGGCGCCCCAGTTGAAGGCGATGCCCAGAAACACCTGCGGCCAGTAGGTGAAACGTTTCATGAACGGATAGACGGCAACGCTGACCAGCGACAACACGCCCAGCGACACGGCGTACCAGTTGAACTGCATCAGGATCAGAAAGCCGGTCAGCGCCAGCGCGACCATGAACATCTTCGCCCTGGTCACGCTGACCTGGCCCGATGGTATCGGGCGCGACCGGGTGCGGGCCACGGCGGCATCAAAGTCACGATCGACAATGTCGTTGAAAGTGCATCCGGCCCCGCGCATGACCACGGCACCTATGAGGAACAGTGCCAGGTACCACAGATTTGGCAGGCCTGCGCCGGATGCAGTCTGGGCCAGTGCAATAGCCCACCAGCCGGGCAGCAGCAGCAGCCACCAGCCAATCGGGCGTTCCAGCCGGGCAAGGCGTGCATAGGGGCGGAGGCTGCGCGGCAGCAGCCTGTCGGCCCAGTGTTCGCGCACGGCATCGGCCACCCGGCCATCATTGTTGGAAGCTTGCATCATCGGGTGGAGTGTTAGCGCAATCGGACGTATCTTGAAACCATCAATAGTCAGTTCCTTTGGTATGAATACCGCAACACATACTGTGCTGAAACGCGGCAGTTGAAGGATTTGAATGTTGAGCAGCAGGCTAGCCTTGTATCCGGACAACTTGATTCATGGCATATCGATCCTATTTATGAGGTCCCGGGGGCAGGATAGGCAAAAACCATGGCCAGATCGCAGGGGCGGGTGCCCCGTTTGTATTGTGAACAGACATTGAGTGCGCGCGCTGAACTGACGCTTTCGCGCGAAGCCTCGCATTACCTGGTGACGGTGCTGCGGATGGGTGACGGGGCCCCCGCCCGATTGTTCAACGCCATAGACGGTGAATGGCAGTGTGCGATTTTCCACGCCGACCGCAAGGCCGCCCGGGTCAGGTGTGAAGAACGCCTGCGCGAGGCCACACCGCCACCGGACATCGACTATCTGTTTGCGCCGCTGAAATCGGCCCGGCTGGATTATCTGGCCCAGAAAGCAACCGAAATGGGTGTGCGCACGATACGCCCGGTGATTACGCGCTACACCATCGCAGACAAGGTCAATCTGGACCGCATGCGCGCAAACGTCATCGAGGCGGCGGAGCAATGCAACATGGTCTATGTGCCGGATGTGGCAGATCCTGAAAAGCTGGCTTTGGTACTGGCAGCATGGCCGGATGACCGCACCCTGATCTTTTGCGACGAACGCGCCAGCCTGAATAACCCTGTCGACACCTTGAAACAGGTGAAAACCGGGCCGATGGCGGTGTTAATCGGCCCGGAAGGCGGGTTTTCGGAAGAAGAACGTGCCATGATCCTGGCGGTTCCAAAAGTCGTGCCTCTGTCGCTTGGACCGCGCATAATGCGGGCCGATACCGCTGCAGTGGCGGTGCTGGCGCTGGTGCAGTCGGTTTTGGGAGATTGGCGCGAGGACAAATAAGTTTGACTTGCCCTCAACGGAAATCACAGGCTAGAGGTTCGGCAGATATTTTTGAGCATACGCTCAGCCTGGCTGGCGTATTTTGATTCGAGGCGGACTTTCCCATGAGTGTGGCTGTACCAGATACCGCGGAAACCCGCGCCATCATCGAGGACAAGGCGCAGCTGGTGTCTTATCTGGAGGCCGGGTGCAAGCCCAGGGCCGAGTGGCGTATCGGTACCGAGCATGAGAAGTTTGCGTTTCTGACAGATACCTTGCGACCGGTTCCGTATGCCGGAGAACGTTCCATCCAGGCGCTGCTGGAAGGACTCGCCGCCAGGTTCGGATGGACGCCCGCCATGGAAGGCGAGCATATTATCGGGCTGTCTGATCCACAAGCCTACGGCAATGTTTCGCTGGAACCGGGCGGTCAGTTCGAGCTGTCGGGTGCGCCGCTGGAAAACGTTTTTCAGACCTGTCAGGAGGTGTATGAGCACCTGGCGCAGGTGCGCGAAGTGGGTGATGAGCTTGGCATCGGCTTTCTCGGGCTGGGCTTCAATCCGCTGTGGAAGCGTGAAGACATCCCCGTCATGCCCAAGGGCCGCTACAACATCATGCGCGAGTACATGGCGAAGAAGGGCAGTCTCGGCCGCGACATGATGCTGCGCTCGTGCACGGTTCAGGTGAACCAGGACTTTTCATCCGAAGCCGACATGCGGCAGAAAATGCGCGTCAGCCTGGCGCTGCAACCGCTCGCCACCGCGCTGTTTGCGGCATCGCCGTTTACCGAGGGCAAGCCAAACGGCTTCAAGTCGTTCCGGTCAGAAATCTGGCGCGACACCGACCCTGATCGCACCGGAATGTTGCCGTTCGTATTCGACGACGGCTTCGGCTTCGAGCAATATGTCGACTATGCCATTGACGTACCGATGTATTTCGTCAATCGCGGCGGCGAATATCTGGACTGTTCCGGCGAAAGCTTCCGCGGCTTCATGGCCGGTGACTTGCCGCAATTGCCCGGCGAAAAACCCACAATGAAGGACTGGGCGGATCATCTCACCACGATCTTTCCGGAAGTCAGACTCAAGAAGTTCATCGAACAACGTGGTGCCGACGCCGGCGCATGGCGCAGACTTTGTGCCTTGCCGGCATTCTGGACCGGCTTGCTGTACGAGCAGGCATCTCTCGATGCAGCCTGGGACCTGGTCAGGGACTGGACGGCGGAGCAGCGCCAGACGCTGCGTGACGAGGTGCCGGTCAAGGGGCTTGATGCAATCATAGCCGGACGCCGTCTGCAGGACATCGCCATCGAAGTGCTGGCCATCTGCCGGGCGGGCCTGGAGGCACGCAATGTGCAGGGACCGGCAGAACAGACCGAAGCCAAGTTCCTCGACGTGCTCGATGAAATTGCCCAGTCGGGCCGAACCAATGCCGATGAACTGCTGGCGCTGTACGAAGGCAACTGGAACCGCGACGTCACCCGCGTCTACCGCGATTTCGCTTTTTAGAACCGTACCCGTCGTAAAACCGGTTTCCTGTTTTAGGTTTGTACTTTAGCGTCATCCCGGAACACTGAGTTCTGGAGTGCATCCCATGAAAATCACCGGACTGAAAACCTTCATCGTGGGCAATCCGCCACCACGACGCGGCGGGCGTTATTTCATCTTCCTGAAGCTCGTCACCGATAACGGCATTGAAGGTGTAGGCGAAGTTTATACTGCCAGCTTTGCGCCCAATGTGGTGGTCGCAATGATCGAGGACGTGTTCCAGCGCAATGTCGAGGGCAACGACCCGTTTCACATAGAAGCCTTCTGGCGCAGAACCTACACGAGGGGATATTCGGGCCGGCCCGACATATCCTTGATGGGTGTCATGTCCGGCATTGAAATGGCCATGTGGGACATCTGTGGAAAAGCTGTGGAAAAGCCTGTGTATGACCTGTTGGGAGGCTGTGTACATGAACGACTGCGCTCCTACACCTACCTGTATGCAGATGCCGACATAGATGCCTATGCCTATACCGACGCGAGCAACGATGTGTACAACAACCCGGACGTGGCCGCAGAACGCGCACTGCATTACGTCAGTCAGGGGTTCACTGCGGTCAAATTTGATCCGGCCGGACCTTACACGGCGTTTGACCCGCACATGCCGAGCCTGGAGCGCATGGACATTTCAGAAAAGTTCTGCCGGAGAATCCGCGAGGCAGTGGGCAACAGGGCGGATCTTCTGTTCGGGACGCACGGCCAGTTCACCACCGCCGGCGCTATCCGCATGGCGCGTCGTCTTGAGCCTTTCGATCCGTTGTGGTTCGAAGAGCCGTGCCCGCCGGAAATGCCGGAAGAAATGGCTAAAATCGCGCGCTCGACAAAGGTGCCGATTGCAACCGGTGAGCGGCTGACCACCAAGTATGAATTTGCGCGGCTGCTGGAACTCGGCGCCGCCTCGATCCTGCAAATGGCGCTGGGCCGGGTCGGTGGCCTGCTGGAAGCCAAGAAGATTGCCGGCATGGCGGAAGCCCACTATGCGCAGATCGCACCACATCTGTATTGCGGGCCGATTGAAGGTGCCGCGAACGTGCAGATATCCGCCTGTTCGCCAAACTTTCTGATCCTTGAAAGCATCGAACAGTGGGGCGGTTTTCACGCCGAGCTTCTGATAAAACCCATGCAGTTTGAGGACGGCTTCGTCATCGCACCGAAGGAACCGGGCCTTGGTGTGGAACTGGACGAGAAGGTGGCGCTCGCCAACCCCTACACCAAAGATGACGGGCTGCACATCGCACCGAGCCAGGGCCACGCCGCCTGGAACGACTGATTTTATACCAAAGGAACTGACTATTGACCCATTTGACCGATTTTTCGCGTTTGCTGGCTAGGCATGCTTCGCGCGGTGGTCTGGTTGACCACAAGGGGAGCATAACGACGTCCAGCGAGCGCGAAAAACCGGCCTTTGGTGGGCCAAATCCGTCCATCTGGTGCGTTGCGCCGCTTGCGAGATGCACCGCATCGCGCTGCGCACCGCGCCTGCCAGAGTGTACGGATTTGACTCCATCAAATGAGCCAATAGTCAGTTCCTTTGGTATTATTCACACTTGAAAACGGGAGAACGGTCATGAAGGTCGGGTTTATCGGACTGGGCAATGTCGGCGGCAAGCTGGCCGGCAGCCTCATTCGCAACGGCATCGACACGGTTGTGCGCGATCTGGATCGCGACATCGCGCAAAAGTTCATTGATCGCGGCGCGGGCTGGGCCGACAGCCCAAAACAGATGGCCGAGGTGTGTGATGTGATCATCACATGTCTGCCGTCACCTGCAGCGTGCTCGGACGTCATGGAAGGCAAGGACGGTATTCTGCAAGGCCTGTCGCCCGGCAAGATCTGGATGGAAATGTCGACCACCGACGAAGCGGAAGTGAAACGTCTGGGCGCAATGGTCAAGGCCATGGGCGCAGAGCCGGTGGATTGTCCGGTGTCGGTCGGTTGTCATCGTGCTGATACCGGCAACATCTCGATCTTTGTCGGGTGCGAACGCGAAACCTTCGAAAAGATACTGCCGTTGACAACCGTTCTCGGCCGCCGCGTGCTGCACACCGGACCGTTGGGGTCTGCCTCCACGCTCAAGGTGATGACCAACTATCTGGCCACTGCAAACCTGCTCACCTGCTGTGAGGCGCTAGTCACCATGAAGGCTGCCGGCATGGATCTGGCAACCACCTACGAGGCCATGAAGATTTCATCGGGTACCTCGTTTGTGCACGAGACCGAAAGCCAGTTGATTCTGAATGGCTCACGCGACGTGAATTTCACCATCGATCTGGTGTTGAAGGACATCGGCCTGTTCCAGACCATTGCGGAGCGCCATAATGTGCCGCTGGAAATCTCGCCGATGATCATCGACATCATGAAGGACGGCCAGAAGCGCTACGGCCAGCGCGCCAATTCCGACGACATCATCAGGCGGCTCGAAGACGCAACCGGCCTGTCGGTGCTGGCCGACGGCTTCCCGGATGATCTGGTGGACGACGAACCTGAAGAACAAGGCTATGAGGTCGTGCCCCCGGGCAGGTAAAAGACTCACATGGGCAAGCGTTCATATGTGCCGTTTGACGTGTTTGCGATGCGGGTTGATGTGCCGGTATCGACTGCCGTGCGCGATGGTGATCTGGGCTGGACCTGTGGGCAATGCCCGCTGACTGATCAGGGTGCCGTCCACGCACCGGGTAATCTGCTGGCCCAGACGGAATTCGTGTGCGACATGATCGAAAACGTCATGGCGCGGGCAGGCTTCACCCCATCGTCCATCGGCAGGCTGCATGTTTATTTCGCCGCACACAGCGAGCCTGAAGCCGCAAATGCACTGGCGTTGATTGCGGCGCGGTTTGACCATGGCGCGCTCATCGTGCCGGTTGCAGTGCCGCATTTTTACTATGACGGCATGCTGATCGAGATTGATGTTTTCGCAGCCGCTGATTTGCAGGTTCGGGTTCCTTTTGAGGCAGATGGTGTCCGCCTGGACCTCGTTGATGCCGGCAATCAGGTCTGGGCATATGCCAGCGTATCATCCGTCGATGGAGCAGGAGCCGCAGATCCGGTCAGGCTCATGGCCGATGCCCTTGCCCGGCATGGCTTGCACCGCGATCACATGCTTGGCGATCTTTGGATGTATGCCGGAGACCATGACGGTGCGGGTGCAATAATCAGCGGTGCGCAGCAGGCTCAGCTGATGACAAACCCCGATGCCCTGGTGCGGCTGGCCGACCCGGCATTGCCTGTCGTAGCTGCCGCAATGTCATTTGGCAAAGAAGCGGTTTGCGTTGTCGCTGAAACGCTTGTTATTGGTGGGTTGCGCCTGACAATCAAGAAGACTGACGAGATGCTCTGGGGTATCGGGACGTGTGCAGCTATGACCCTGGACCTGGTTGGCCAGACGTCTGTGATCATGCAGGCAATTGATGCTGAGCTGCACGCCGCAGGTGCGAGTTTCGCCGATGTGGTCAAACTGACGGCCCACTATACCGGCGGTGCGTCGGAAGCAGACCTGCACGCCAACATGAAAATCCGGCACGGGTATTATGCCAGGCCCGGTCCGGCTTCTACCGGTCTGCCAGTGTGTGGGCTGGGCAATGACAGCTGTCGTATTGCGATAGAGATTGTCGCCATGTGAGCGTTCAAGCATATTTTCAAGATAAATTATGTCACCGGAAATTCGGAGTTAAGATTTTGCCGGGTCTTCATGTTTTTGTGAGTGCCGGATAATCCCGGCATTTACATACCGCAGAGAATCCGGCGTATTGGCATTCGCATCCATTGGCTAATTCGAGCCACTGGAAAAATCAAATGGATCAAATATGGAACGCAAATTTTACCTCGATTGGTTGCGGGTAATCCTGTTTTCCGCTTTGGTCGTATGGCACGCAGCATTGGGATTTTCGCCCTATTATGCTGAATTGATTTATGGCGTCAGCAATGATGTCCGCTCCGGCGTACTCACTGAATGGGCAATGAACTTCAGCCATTCATTTCGGCTGCATGTGGTGTTCCTGATTTCCGGCGCCGGCACATACTTTGCCTTTACGGGGCGAGGCTTTTGGCAATTCCTCTACGAAAGGGGCTTGAGACTGATAATCCCGCTTGTCGTCGCGATTCTATCCGTCAATCTGGTTCGCGTATATCTCGTTGTCGATCAAATTGATCCAGGTATTGAATTCTATGGTTTTGCAGCAAACTGGATCACATCGATAAGCTACCAAAGCACCCAACATCTATGGTTCGTGGCTAACATTGTTTGCTACACGGCAGTGCTGTCACCGTTATTTTATTGCATAGCCAAAAACGAAGAATTGCCAGTCAGAAACGCGATAAAGAAAATTATACTGGCACCTTACAATATTTCGATATTTGTCTTTATACCACTAACGCTGGCTATTTTTATCGTGCTCACAAAGCCGTATTTTCGATCTTTGGGCGGTGAAGGCCATTTGTTCTTTGTTTACATGGGGTTCTTTCTGTTCGGATTTGTCACAATGGCTTTCCGTGACCGGGTGCCGAAGATACTGGAGCGAACCAGATTGCCGCTTGTTCTTCTCGGTGTGTTGTTCGGTATGACGTTGGTCGCAATAACGGGTTATGCGACAAAAATTGATCCCAGATACGGTGCCCTGATCCAGTTGGGAGGCTGGGCCAAATTGGGTCTGGGGGTCCATAACCCGGTATCACTGTCAGCGTCTGTTCTGAGTGCTGTCGTTCCCTGGTTTATGAGTCTCGGGATTGTCGGCTATGCGGTTCGATATCTGAACACGCCGAGCAAGCACCTGCGATTGCTGAATGAAGCCGTCTATCCGGTCTACATCTGGCATTATCTATTTTGCACAATCGGAGTTATTGTCGCGGCGAAACTACGACTGCCATGGGTGCTGGAATTCTTCGGCGTCGTAATTTTCACATTCTCGGCAAGCTTCTTGTGCTTTCTGGTTCTTCGCCGAACGAAAGTGACGCGCCTGTTGTTCGGCATCAGGCAACCGACTCCCGTCAAAAAGCCATTGCCGGCATGACCGGAAGCTGAGTCATCGTATTATACCAATGCCAGTGATTGCGTCACCAGCGTTCCGCTCAATTCGCTGTATTGGCGCCGAGCTTGCCACACTGTTCTGGTATCGAGCATCTTCATCCGATCAGATTGTATCATCTGATCGGATGATGCTCATCTTCTGTCACTCAGGCTTTCAGCTTGGTCATCCGCAGATAAGGCAGAACGGTGGTGAATTCGCCAAACTTGGCCTTGGCATCCGCGTCGTTGACGGTTGTAGGGATCACGACGTCATCGCCGACGTTCCAGTTGGCGGGGGTCGCAACTCCCTGTTTGGCGGCTGTTTGCAAACCATCCAGCGCTCGCAGGATTTCGGCAAAGTTGCGACCTACGTTCATTGGATAGGTCATCGACAATTTCATCTTCTTGTCGGGTCCGATGATATAGACCGAGCGCACCGTCGCGCTGTCATTGGGGGTACGGCCATCCGGCAGATAGGCCTCGGCTGGCAGCATGTCGAAAGCCTTGGAGACGGCTAACCCATCGTCTGCGATAATCGGGAACCCCGCAGGCGCACCACCGACTTTTTCGATATCCGACTTCCATTTCTTGTGATCCTCGACACCGTCCACGGATATGCCGATTACCTTGGTGTCGCGTTTGCTCCACTCGGCGGCCAATTGTGCGACGGCACCAAACTCCGTTGTGCACACAGGAGTGAAGTCCTTGGGGTGTGAAAACAGGATCGCCCAGCTATCACCAATCCAGTCGTGCAAGGCAAAGCTGCCCTGGTCGGTTTCTACCGTCAAATTTGGGATCGTATCGTTTATGCGCAAACTCATGGAGCGGCTCCTCGTGGAAAACGGAAAATGACAATCGACCCGTCGCTTCTCGCGCAACGGAATCCTGGACTCAAAATAGGACCTGTTGCAGTGTTGTGGCAAGAGGTCCCGCAGTCTCGGGCAGTGGGTGTGGTCCTGATCTTTTCCAAAGTGTTAGACCAACTTTATGGGTTCAATTGAACCCATGTAGCTCTAGCGCGGCCATGATCGCCGGGTTCACCTTGCACACAGGGTCATGGAACAGCGCCTCGTAACCCAGGTTCATCAGCGCCTTGTTGGCGTTGTAGTGCGCAAAATGTTTGACAGCTTCAGTAAGCCCCGTCCTCTCATAAAGGCTATCTATATACCGTTCCTCGATCTCGTAGAGTTCGAACATCAAAGAAAAGGCGAAGTCTTTTATCCCCGACCGGGCGGCATCGTCCAGCACTTCAAGTTCGCGCCGGTATTTGTGTCCGATATAGCAACCGTGCACTGTCTCATCGCGGATGATCAGGCGAATCAGATCGGCGGTGTTGGTCAATCTGGCCCGGCTTGCCCAGTGCATCGGCAGGTAGAAGCCGGGATAGCACAGAAAGCTGCCCAGAAAAACGCTGGCGACTTTTCTGCGCAGCGCAGTGGACAGCGCGTCGTATTCGTCGACGATCAACCGCGCTTTTGCCTGCAGGTGTTCATTTTCTTCCGACCAGCGAAAGGCCTCATCCACTTCGGAAGCCTTGCAGAGGCTGGAAAATACCAGCGAATAGCTGCGCGCATGAACCGCCTCCATGAATGCAATATTGGTGAGCACCGCTGTTTCATGCGGGGTCACTGCATCCGGAATCAATGCAGGCGTGCCCACCACATTCTGGATTGTGTGCAAAGCTGCCAGCCCTGTGAAGGCCCGCATTGTCAACGTCTGTTCATCGTGCGTCATCATGGACCATCTTTGGCTGTCGTTTGACAGTGGCAGGTTTTCCGGCAGCCAGAAGTTTCCGG
>JBDNEZ010000128.1:0-7941 GCA_041690095.1 Anderseniella sp. | reverse complement strand
GTGTTGCAGGAACAGGCCCTGCTCAACAACAACGGCATGATCACCAGTACATTTGATTTGCTGCAGGATGTCCGCGCAAAGGTCAGTTCCGACTTGCTGTCGGACAATGCAAAGCGTGATTTCTGGCTCGCCGCAGCAGGGTTGAAAGCCGTGATTTATGGCGGCGGCGGGGCCGGCGGCGGTGGCAGTGACATGGCAGTTCTGGCAGATGCCGGCGGCGGAGGTCACTGAGATGAATACCCGCTCAACCGGTTTTGACGTCAAGACTGATTCAACAGATATGGAGACTTTGAAATGACCGATACTGTTTCAAGACGCCAGGTTCTTGGCGCCAGCGCAGTTCTCGCCGGCAGTGCCATGTGGACCCCCACTATGGCCAAGAGTTTGCCTGAAGCACCACTCATGACCTCTGCAGAAACCCAGAAACCCCTGGTCCCGACATCCGGCGTGGACTACCAGCCCGTAGTTACGCTTAACGGATGGACCCTGCCCCACCGCATCAACAACGGTGTGAAAGAGTTCCATCTGGTTGCAGAACCTGTGGAACGGGAAATGTCGCCCGGCATGACGGCGCGGCTGTGGGGTTTCAACGGCCAGTCGCCGGGACCGACCATCGAGGCTGTGGAAGGTGACCGGATTCGCATATTCGTCACCAATCGGCTGTCGGAACACACGGCCGTTCACTGGCATGGCATCATATTGCCGTCAGGCATGGATGGCGTAAGCGGCCTGTCCCATCCGCCAATCAAGCCGGGCAAAACGTTCGTCTATGAGTTTGACCTTATAAAGAGCGGTACGTTCATGTACCACTCGCACGGCGACGAAATGGTCCAGATGGCCATGGGCATGATGGGCATGTTCGTCGTGCACCCCAAAGACCCGGCGTTCATGCGGGTAGACCGCGACTTCCTGATCATGCTGAACGCATTCGACATTGATCCGGGATCCTACGTACCCAAAGTCATGACCATGAACGACTTCAATCTGTGGGCATGGAACAGTCGGATTTTTCCGGGCATCGACCCGTTGGTGATTGCCAAGAATGACCGGACGCGGGTGCGGGTTGGAAACCTGACCATGACCAACCATCCGATCCACATGCACGGTTACGACTTCGAGGTGACATGTACCGATGGCGGCTGGGTGCCAAAGCAAGCGCGCTGGCCGGAAGTCACAATCGATATCCCTGTCGGCGCCATGCGGGCCTATGAATTCGACGCCGTGCATGAAGGCGACTGGGCGATCCACTGTCACAAGTCGCACCACACCATGAATGCCATGGGCCATGACGTGCCGACACAGATCGGCATCAATCCCAAATCTCATGCTCAGAAAGTCCGCCGGGTTCGGCCTGAGTTCATGCCGATGGGATCTGACGGCATGGCCGACATGGGCTCCATGGAAATGCCGTTGCCAGACAACACCATTCCGATGATGGCCGGCTGGGGCCCGTTTGGCCCGCTGGAAATGGGCGGCATGTTCTCCGTGGTGAAGGTGCGTGAGGGTCAGGCGTCAGATGACTATAGCGATCCAGGCTGGTTCAAGCACCCCGAAGGCACTGTTGCATATGAATGGAAAGGCGAATTGCCAAAGGCCACACGAGTCAGTGATGCCGCCACCAGGACGCCACAGAAACAGGCGGCGGTTCACAATACCAGCGAGTAAACAATTACTAACTATCCAACCAACCAAGGAGAATATGCATGAAAAAATCTTTAATAGTGGTGGTCGCAACTTTGCTTGCAGCCGGCACGGCCCATGCTGGCGGTAGCCACGATGGCGGTCATGGCAATGAGGCCAAGACACAACAACAAGGTCACGGTCAAGCCCATGGACAGGGAAACCATAGCCACGAAGACATGATGGCCGCCGGAATGCCCGGTAAGGCATCAGCCGCAAGTCGAGTGCTGGAAATCATCATGCTGGAGAAAGATGATGGCTCCATGGTGTTTGAACCTGCAGTTTTGACTGTGAACAAGGGTGAAACTGTCCGGCTCAAGCTGATCAACAAGGGCGAGAGCGACCATGAGTTCGTCTTGGACGAGCATATGGCGAATATGAAGCACAAGGAAGCCATGGCCAAATACCCGGACATGGAACACGCAGACCCCAACGCCATTCGACTTGAGTCGGGCAAGAGTGGCGAAATTATCTGGACCTTCAGCAACACCGGCAGATTCGAATTTGCCTGTCTCATTCCCGGTCACTACGAGGCCGGGATGCGGGGTGATGTCTCGGTTGAAGACAAAACCGCCTCGAACTGAAATCTGAACATAAACTTCTACAAAGGATACCTGAAATGAAATTCATCAAGACAATCGCAGTTGCCGCTCTGCTGGCTTTCGCTGCAACGCCGGTCCTTGCCGAACAAGTGACCTGGACCAAGGGGGAAATCAAAAAAGTCGATATGGCCCAAAGCAAGCTGACCATCAAGCACCAGGAAATCAAGAATCTGGACATGCCGTCCATGACGATGGTGTTTTTTGTGCCTGACGCAAAACTGCTCGAAGGCCTGAAGTCAGGCGACGCCAAGGAGTTCGGTTTTGAAGACATGAATGGCCGGGTGGTCGTCAAGCAAGTCAAGTAATATCCAAAACAGCGGCATCGGAGTTGACTCAGCTTCGGTGCCGTATTTTCGAACACCTATGAAAGTGCCTCATGATCCGTCTCCCAAACTTGTCAACATGCATCTGCTTCATACTGGTCAGTGTGCCTGCAGCTATCGCTGATGATGTTAGAAACGAAAATGGTTTTGTCAGCGTTGAAGCCGCGCATGTTTTAGCGACAAAAACTGGTGGAACCGCTCAACTTCAATTCAAGGTCTCAAATCTTGGCGACGATCCTGTCAACCTGGTGTCTGTGCGATCAACCGTCGCTCCGGTATCTCGAATGACTATTTTTGATCCCTATCAGGGCCGGCAAGCAGTTGATGACCTATCAGTACGACGCGACGAGACGTTGGACCTTGATACATCACACATCCGGGTGGAGTTGATCAATCTGAACAAAGATATCCGGCCCGGTTCGACCATAGAATTCGAGTTGGTGTTTCGGCAATTTTCGGCAACAGCCGAAGCCCATGTCCACTAAATCTGGATGATTTCTGGTTGAATCAACCAGAAATCATAAACCTGATCGATTCCAAAGTGTTAGAGCAATTTCAACCATCCGTATGGATGCATCGATATTGCTCTGGCGAAAATATGGTTGTGCAACTTTGATCTTACCAGAAGGCATCACGAACGTGACAATGAACAGAAGAGAGATGTTGGTTGGTGCAGCCTGTACAACGACTGGCACTCTTGTCTTCTCACCCGGTGTGAGGGCAGATGATTTTTCAGAGCGCAAAAGATTGCAGTTACCGAAACTGCTTGACGCTCGAACAACCGGACGCTTCGGACTGACTGCCATGGCAGGATCAGTCAATTTCACAGGCCGGGCGACATCAAAGACATACGGTTTCAATCAGGATTATCTGGGCCCTACTTTGCGGATAGCAAATGGCACAGTTCAGGCCAAAATACAGAACACTCTGAACGAAGCCATCTCCGTTCACTGGCACGGCCTGCTCCTCCCCGGAATACAAGACGGTGGCCCGCATCAAGAGATAGCGCAAGGTCAGAGTTGGCAGCCACAACTTGATATCTCTCAGGTATCGTCAACTGCATGGTATCACACCCACATCCATCAACACACCGCACGACAGGTGTACAATGGATTGGCTGGAGCGATACAGGTGACGGACGGGCGAGACCGCGACAGAGGTTTGCCTGACGCATATGGCGAAAACGATCTTCTGCTGGTTTTGCAGGACAAACGTATCGACGACGCTGGCCGCATGTCTTACAGGCCCCAGATGATGGACCTGATGCACGGGTTTGTCGGCGACCAGATTCTTGTGAACGGCCAGTCAGATGGTTTGGCTGTCGTTCCTCGGGGCATAGTCAGGCTCAGGCTGCTGAATGCCAGCAACGCTCGTATCTTCACGTTGTTTCTGGAGGATGGCCGTCCAATGCACATGATTGCGACCGACGGCGGCTATTTATCAAATCCAGTCGCTATCCAGCAGCTTCGGCTTTCACCCGGTGAACGCGTCGAAGTCCTCGTCGACTTCGGCAACGGAGGTTCAACTTCGCTGAAGAGTGCTGAAGACGCCAATCTGGGATCAGGGGGCATGATGGGTCGCATGTCGCGGATGACGGATGCTTTCTGGGATAGATCATTTGTTGTGCTGCCGTTTTCGGTCGATGATCGCCTGAAATCACCGATTGATCGCGTGCCGGACCAGATCGATAGCACTGTCCCTGCGCTGGAAGGCAAAGGGGTCAAACAACGCAGGATATCTCTGGATATGGCGATGGGCCCTGGCATGATGTAAGGTGGAAGGGGCGCAGGCTTTGCCATCAATGGTCGCCCTTTCGACATCGAGCGCATCGACTTCAGCGTTGCGAAAGGGACAGTTGAGCACTGGATAGTCGAGAGTCCGATGCTGGCGCATCCGTTCCATGTTCACGGGGCCAATTTCCAGGTGTTGTCTGAAAATGGCAACAAGCCTGGACTCGAAAATCAGGGCTGGAAGGATACAGTGCTGGTGGACAAGCAAGTCGAGATCCTCATTCGATTTGATCATGCTGCTGCCGAACAGAAACCGTTCATGTTCCACTGTCACATACTTGAACACGAAGATGCAGGCATGATGGGACAGTTCTCTGTGATCTGATGAAGTCCGCTTTGTGCGGAGTTCCTGAAACCGCGTGAAACACCTAAAACCAAACATTGTTGAGGAAATGTCTGTTGACTGATCACCCTGTGATGAATCTACCGCACCATCTGGTTGTGTATGGCTCCACTGCGGCCGTACTGCTAGGTCTTCTGCTTGTTGCGATATTCTTGTTTTCGAGAAAAACTCCATCTGACAGATTGCTGTTGGCTGACATTGCGGAACAGAATCCAGGCTGTTTACATGTGCCTGCCACCTCACCTCAAGTACCCACATTCGCCAAAGACGCAGATGCTCACGACACGATTTTCATATTGCCTGATATCAGCCATTACACACGGTTCATGACTGGCAATCGATTGGCATTTGGCCATGCAAGACATGTCGTCTTCGACTTGCTGAATGCAATGATGGATGCAGCAACCAAGAAGCTGCAAGTGTCAAAACTGGAGGGCGATGCGGCTCTGTTTTTCGTTGATGGTCACAAATATTCAGATCATGCAATCGGTGAAATCGTCATGGACATCTTTGCAGCCTTCTTTCGAGAACGGGATCGGTTATGTAAGTCGACTACCTGCCAGTGCAGCGCATGTCAGCAGATTGCTGACCTGGATCTGAAAATCTTTGTTCACCGGGGGGCAGCTTCGCGGTTTGAATTTCGTGGCACAATTGATCATTTTGGCACGGATGTCATCATCCTCCATCGCATGATGAAAAGCGGTGCGCACAGCCACCGATACGTCATGGTCTCACAGGCTGCAAATTCATCCATCAGCCTGCCGGAGCTGCCTGAACCCTATGAACTGCAGCAAGAACTCAGTCACATCGGGAGATTTGCTGCGCGAATTTATGAAATTGACGATGAGCGCGTAGCGGAACTCGCTACATCACAGCCGCGGACATCGTTCTGGCTTTGGGATACGGCGCAGAAAATCAGACACTATTTGGAAAGCGTTACGCGGATTGTAGCCAAGACCTGGACTACGTTGATACAGGTCAAGGCGTAATTAGGAGATTTCATGTAATTTTTATCATGAACGTTTCAAAAGAGTGAAAATGAAAACCATAACGACAAGATCGAATAAGTTGAGCAATTTCAGATTGCTGAAAATCTCCCTTCTCGGGCTGATGATGGCATTCATTGCAGCTCTTGTCGTACATCCTGCACCATCCACCTACAGCGCATCAGATACGTCGATTGTGACCGTTCAGAATGTCAGCCACGACCAACATACTGAACATACATCCGCCGACCTGCATCAAGACTGTACCGCACAGATACACTGTCACATGCAGGCGATTTTCGGCTCACCGACACAATTTTCTTCACAACCAATTGAACCTGGCTCACCTTTGTTTGATGAGGCACGTATGAGTCGTTCATACCCGCCAACTTCACCACCCCCCAAGACCGTTTGATTGCGTCGAGTAATTCAGGCTGTGCGCCACTACTGACGCGCTTGAATGCTCAACCCGCAGTTCAAACCCCGATCTGTAATTCAGATCCGACTGCGCATTCTGCATTGTGCATTGGTTAAATCACAGCAGTCCTTTGCCTATCCGGCATTCGGCCTGTCGTTGATGAGTCTTGATTGCCTCACTCGCAAATTTTTTACCCCGAGTGCGTTGCATTCTGGTTTGCCGGTGAAACCAACTGCCTTTGCGATAGTGACAAACTTCTCTTGGAACAAGGAACCAGGCAGATGGAAGCTCTAGTTTACTTCATCTTATGGGCCGGACTGTTTTTTCTGATGATGCGATTTGGTTGCGGTGCACATGTCCTCGGGCACGGACACGGCGCCAAAGCCGGACCTCGCGGTCAACAGTCTGATGATACCTCGTCGCAACTCCAATGGTTGGCACCGAAGGCCGCCATCGATCCGGTTTGCACAAAAACGGTTCAGACCGCGACTGCCAAACCGTCCGTTCATGACGGCCAGGTCTATTACTTCTGCTCGCGCGATTGCCGCGAGCGTTTTGAAGCCGCGCCGGACACCTACCTCGCTGGCTTTACCGACAAACTCGACAACCACAAGGAGCAGGCCCATGTCTGATACAACACACCCCTACAGGTCGCCCCGTGCAGGTACTCCTATAGGTACAAGTCAAAGATCACAGATTCCCGTCTTTGCCTTTGGCATGAGTTTGGGAATGTTTTTCGCATTTACCTTCGCTGTCTGCGTCGGTTTCGATCTGCTGTTTCCCGGGATGGCAATGTACGAGACATGGTTGAAGTTTTTACCAGGATTCACCTGGCTCTCATGGTCCAGTTTCCTTTTGGGTTTGGCTGAGAGTATTGCCTATGGCTGGTATGTTGCTCTGATTTTCGGCCCGCTGTTCAACTTCTTCTCGGCACGGTGGTCGAAATGACCACCCGCATTCCACTTCAATCAAAATCCGCAAACCAGCCCGCCAACAAATGGCTGACATGTACACACGAAAGGGTTTCCCAATGAGTTCATTCCTCAAAAGTTCAAGCGGAGCGCTTGTCTTCTCGATTTTTGCAAGCACAACCGTGCTGGCCGCAACAGTCTACATCCCGGAAGGCAGCGCTGGAAGCGTTCTGATTGTCGAGGCTGAAACCGGTGATGTGATCAAGCGCATATCCGGGTTGGAGGCCATCCATGGCCTCTCAGGCGCACCGCGTGGCAGATACATTGTTGCAGGCAGTTTCAAGGAATTTTCGCGCGAGGAAGCTGCGCAAACAACCAAGCCCGCTGCAGTATCGGCAGAAGATCACGAAGCGCACCATGCCAAATCCGGTAAAAGTAGCCCGGCAAGTGATGGCACAGTGAGTATCGTCACGATACTGGACACCCAAACAGAGGAAATTGTCCACCGGCTCGAAGTACCTGCGGCGGTGCACCATACCGCCGTATCTCCAGATGGTTCAACGGCTGTGGCAACGCATCCGGGAAATGGCGGCATTTCAATCATTGATCTTGAGGCTATGAAGGTGGTGGGATTTGTCGCTACTGGCCCAACCCCAAACTATGCGGCTTTCAGTTCCGATAGCCAGCGCGTTTACGTGACCAACACAGGAAATGCCACAATCAGTGAGGTCGACGTTGGCAGGCGAATTGTGACGCGTAACATGATCGTGGGTGATGCCCCCGAGCACTTTGTTGCGAAGTCTGATGATAGCATTCTTTACGTTCTCGACGCGGATGCCGGAAACGTTCTTGAAGTCTCTCCTGCTTCCGGCAAAATTGCCCGAACCT
>JBDNEZ010000127.1:0-9487 GCA_041690095.1 Anderseniella sp. | reverse complement strand
GTTCTGCGGTTCTTCCTGACACCACACGATCTCTGCATCCTTGAAACGCGCAAGCTCGTTGACCAGCGCCTTGGCCGGGAACGGGTAAAGCTGCTCGACGCGCATCAGATAGATATCATTAGTACCGCGCTTCTCGCGCTCTTCCAGCAGATCGAAATAGACCTTGCCGGTACACAGAACGACCCGGCGAATCTTTTCGTCCTTCACCAGTTTGACCGGTGATGCCTCGTTACACTCTGCATCATCCCACAACACCCGGTGAAAGGATGCATCGGGGCTCATTTCATCCAGCGAAGAGACACACTTCTTGTGACGCAACAGCGATTTGGGCGTCATCAGTATAAGCGGCTTGCGGAAATCCCGGTTCATCTGGCGGCGCAGGATGTGGAAATAGTTGGCCGGTGTCGTGCAGTTTGCAACCTGCATGTTGTCTTCGGCACACATCTGCAGAAAGCGCTCAAGCCGGGCCGATGAATGTTCCGGGCCCTGGCCTTCATAGCCGTGCGGCAGCAGGCACACCAGGCCCGACATACGCAGCCATTTGCGTTCCCCCGACGACAGGAACTGGTCAAAGATCACCTGGGCACCATTGGCAAAGTCGCCAAACTGGGCTTCCCACAACACCAGCGTGCGTGGCTCGGCCAGCGTGTAGCCGTATTCAAAACCAAGCACGGCTTCTTCCGACAACATTGAATTGATGATTTCAAAGTCATTGGTTTTCTCACCGCTCAGGTGCTTGAGAGGCGCGTAGCGCCGCTCGGTTTCCTGGTCGATCCAGACAGCGTGACGCTGTGAGAATGTACCGCGTTCAACATCCTGGCCTGACAGTCTGATCTTGCTGCCGTCTTCGAGCAGCGTTGCAAATGCCAGCGATTCAGCCGTCGCCCAGTCCAGACCAACACCGGCCTTCATCACCTTCAGTCGACCGTCAATCACCCGCTTCAGGGTTCGGTGAATTTTGAAGTCCGCCGGCACGGTGTACATCTGTTCGCCGAGCTTTTTCAGGGTCTTGACTTCAACACCGGTCTGACCCTTGCGCGGATCATCGTCAATTTTGGTGGTCTTGAGGCCGGACCAGCGTCCGTCCAGCCAGTCGGCCTTGTTGGGCTTGTAATTATCGGAGGCTTCGAAATCATCTTCCAGCCTGCTGCGGAACGCCGCTTTCATGGCATCATGGTCAGCAGCGGTAATCGAACCCTCATCGATCAACCGCTGTGCGTAAAGCTGAGCGACCGGCACATGTTTTGCAATCCGGCGGTACATCACAGGCTGGGTGAAGGCGGGCTCATCAGCCTCATTGTGACCAAAGCGGCGATAGCAGAACATGTCGATGACAACCGGATGTCCGAATGTCTGGCGAAACTCCGTGGCGATCTTGGCCGCGTATACAACGGCTTCGGGATCATCCCCGTTGACGTGGAAAATCGGCGCCTCGATCATCTTGGCCACGTCGGACGGATATGGTGATGAGCGTGCCAGGATCGGGCTGGTGGTAAAGCCGATCTGGTTGTTGATGATGAAGTGAATGGACCCGCCCGAGCGATGACCTTTCAAGCCCGACAGACCGAAACATTCCGCCACCACGCCCTGGCCTGCAAATGCTGCATCACCATGGATCAATAACGGCATGACCTTTGAGCGGTCCCTGCCAAGCTGGTCCTGCTTTGCACGCGCCTTGCCCAGCACTACCGGATCGACGATCTCAAGGTGAGACGGATTGGCGGTCAGGGAGAGGTGAACATTGTTATTATCAAATTCCCGGTCAGACGACGAACCCAGGTGATACTTCACGTCACCGGAGCCTTCGACTTCTTCGGGCGTGGATGACCCGCCTTTGAACTCGTGGAAGATCGCCGTGTAGGGTTTGCCCATCACATTGGCCAGCACGTTCAGCCGTCCGCGATGTGCCATGCCAAAGACGATTTCGCTGACGCCCATATTGCCGCCGCGCTTGATGATCTGCTCAAGCGCCGGCACGATCGATTCACCGCCATCAAGGCCAAATCGTTTGGTGCCGGTATATTTTACATTGAGGTAGGCTTCAAAACCTTCCGCCTCGATGAGCTTGTTGAGAATGGCCTTTTTGCCGGGTACCGTGAATTCGATGGATTTGTCCGGGCCTTCGATGCGCTCCTGCAGCCACGCCTTGTGGCGCGGGTCGGACATGTGCATGAATTCAACAGCCATTGTCGAGCAATAGGTCGATTTCAGAAGCACCACGATCTGGTTGATGGTGGCCCGTTCCAGGCCCAGCACATTATCGATGAAGATTTCGCGATCAAGATCTTCCGGTCCGAAACCATATGACGCGGGATCAAGTTCCGGATGAGCCTGCTTTTCGCGCAGATTTAGCGGATCCAGGTCTGCAATCAGGTGCCCCCGCATCCGGTAGGCGCGGATCATCATCAATGCGCGCACTGAATCCAGCGTTGCCTTGCGCAATCGGTCAACATCATACGCGCTGCCGGATTTGGCGGCCTTGCCTGCCAGCTTGCCGCCGATGTCCTGTTCGACAACAGCCCAGTTGCCATCCAGCACCGACACCATTTCACCGTTGAGCGGTTGCGGCCAGTCGGCCCGCGCCCAGCTTGGACCATCGGCAGTCGCTGCAACGTCTGCCGGATCGTCTCCGAGATTCGCGAAGAACTCCTGCCAGTCGGGATCTACCGAATTGGGGTCGCGCTCATAAGCTGCTTGCAGTTGTTCAATGAATTGGGCGTTTCCGCCGTAAAGAAATGACGTTTGTTCGAACACGTCGTTGGCGTTTGTCTTGGCCATGTCACCTATTCCTGCCGGAGGAAACCTGCAGTGAGCCTTATTGAATTTGTCTTGGCGTGAATTTATCCAACTCACGCCAACTCAACATAGCCGTTTTTGCTAGGCTTTCAACCGCTGTGCCAACGTTATACCTAACGTGGCCGGAGAATCTGCAATTGCGATGCCTGCGGCGCGCATGGCCTCGATCTTGTCTTCGGCACCACCCTTGCCCCCGGAGATCACGGCACCGGCATGGCCCATGGTGCGGCCGGGCGGGGCGGTACGACCGGCGATGAATCCTGCGACCGGTTTTGCCCGGCCCTTTTTGGCTTCATCGGCGATGAACTGGGCCGCGTCTTCTTCAGCCGAACCGCCAATTTCACCAATCATGATGATGGACCTGGTTTCATCGTCGGCCAGGAACATTTCAAGCACGTCAATGAACTCGGTGCCTTTAACCGGGTCGCCGCCGATCCCGACCGCCGTTGTCTGGCCAAGCCCTTCATTGGTTGTCTGGAACACCGCTTCATACGTCAGCGTACCGGAGCGCGACACAACACCGACAGAGCCCTTGGAGAAGATGTTGCCGGGCATGATGCCGATCTTGCATTCATTCGGTGTGAGGATGCCGGGACAGTTTGGTCCGACCAGCCGTGATTTCGACTTTGCAAGCCGTGCCTTGACTTTCACCATATCCATTACCGGAACGCCTTCGGTGATACACACGATGAGTGGAATTTCCGCTTCTATCGCCTCGATTATTGCTGCACCGGCACCTGCCGGCGGCACGTAGACAGCCGACGCATTGGCGCCGGTCGCTTCCTTGCCCTCCGCCACACTGGCAAAAACCGGCAGCGTGTGACCTCCCTGGCCTGTCCATGTTTCGCCACCCTTTTTCGGGTGAATACCACCCACCATCTGGGTGCCGTGATAGGCAAGCGCCTGCTCGGTATGGAACGTGCCGGTCTTGCCGGTCAGCCCCTGCACGAGAACTTTGGTGGTCTTGTCGATAAGAATGGACATTGCTTCACTTCTTTCTGTCAACCGGCACCTCCACGCGAAGCACCAGGTGTTACTTTGTCTTTGCCAATATGGTCACGTTCAACAGTCCGGTTTCTCCGGCAGCCGCTGCCTTGGAGATCAGGAACACCTTGTAGTTCTCGTTACCGCCGGCCCATGTAGTGGTTCTGAACTCGCCGTCCGGCACGTCCTTGCTGGCAGCTTCCTTGCCGGCCAATTTCTGCATGCCCAGAGACACTGTTGCTGCATCACTGCCGCCATCAAGCACCAGCGTGCACGATGTTGCCGTCCCATCTGCAAAATCCGGGAAGCCCTGCTTGAAGCTGTCGCTGAGCGTCGTGCGAACCAGCCCCAGCCGGAAGAATTTCTTGCCGACCTGGACATCCCAGCCTTCCAGCACCTCCGGATCAGAATCTGGGGAAAACGCTTTCAGGTCGGCGTTTTCCAGCGCCTGCCACGCCAGCCTGGTTGCCATGTCGCGAATGGCACCGATTGACGGCACCTGCGAATAACACACCTTGTTGAACACAAAAACCGGATCGGCGTCATCAACAACCGGAGCTTGTGCGTGCACGTCGCTGACCGCCGCCTGCGTCGCCACCACGGCAACCGCCGTAGCCAGCGCAAACCGGTGACGGGTGAATGTCATACCGGCAATCAACCCTTGACTGCCTTGACGATTTTTTGGGCGGCATCATCGAGGTCATCCGCGGCAATGACGTTCAGGCCGCTCTGGTTGATGATTTCCTTGCCACGCTCCACATTGGTACCTTCGAGCCGCACCACCAGCGGAACCTGCAAACCGACTTCCCTGACGGCCGTGACCACGCCTTCGGCAATCACATCACAGCGCATGATGCCGCCGAAAATGTTGACCAGGATGCCCTTCACCTGCGGATCGGACGTAATGATCTTGAAGGCCGCGGTTACTTTTTCCGTGGTGGCGCCACCACCCACATCGAGGAAATTGGCAGGTGATGCACCGTACAGCTTGATAATGTCCATGGTTGCCATGGCAAGACCGGCACCGTTCACCATGCAGCCAATGTCGCCATCCAGCGCAATGTAGGCAAGATCGTATTTCGAAGCCTCGACTTCCTTGGCATCTTCCTCGGTCAGATCGCGGAGCTCGGCAAGTTCAGGATGGCGGAACTCCGCATTGCCGTCGAACGAGACCTTGGCATCAAGCACACGCAAATGCCCGTTGCCCAGCACGACCAGCGGATTGACTTCCAGCAGGCTCATGTCGGTTTCGGTAAATGCCTTGTACAGGGTTGCAAACAGCTTCTGGCCGTCCTTGCGCGCAACGCCGTCCAGTTTCAGTCCGTCACACAGCCTGGCAACGTCCGCATCGGTGATGCCGGCGATCGGATCAATAGCAACATTGATGATCTTCTCAGGGGTTTCTTCGGCGACGGCTTCGATGTCCATACCGCCCTCGGTCGAGACCACAAAGGCAACCTGTCCGACCGTGCGGTCCACCAGAATGGACAGATACAGTTCGCGCGCAATGTCGGCCCCGTCTTCAATATAAAGCCGGTTGACCTGTTTGCCCGCCGGTCCGGTTTGCTTGGTGACCAGTGTGTTGCCGAGCATTTCGGATGCATTTTTCACCACATCGTCAATTGATTTCACAACCCGCACACCACCGGCAGCATCTGCGCCCAGTTCCTTGAAGCGGCCTTTGCCACGCCCGCCGGCATGAATCTGGGATTTGACCACCCAAACCGGCCCGGGAAGTGACTTGGCAGCGGCTTCAGCCTCGTCAGCCTTCATGATAGGCACACCGGCAGAGACCGATACGCCAAATGATTTCAACAGCGCCTTGGCCTGATATTCATGAATGTTCATTGTGTTTCGGTCCCGTTTGAGTGTCTTGCGCAAACTGCATCAGATTGATGGGTTCAGTGGAAGCCATATTGTTTAGTGAACACCGAAAACGCAACGCCGTAAAGTGTGTGGTATACCACATACCAAAATAAACGGCGTTGCGCTGAAGTTTCATCAGGCCAGATCAGGAGCAATCTGCTTGGCCGCATCCATCAATCCGTGCACCGCAGTGATGGATTTTTTGAGTTCCGCCTTTTCGTCCGCATCAAGCTTGATTTCGACAATGCGCTCGACACCACCAGCCCCGATCACTGTCGGAACGCCGACATAAAGGTCGCTCAAACCGTACTGACCGGTAACCTGCGCAGCACACGGCAGTACGCGTTTTTTGTCTTTCAGGAAGCTCTCCGCCATCGCAATGGCTGATGCAGCCGGTGCATAATAGGCAGAGCCGGTCTTGAGCAGCCCGACGATCTCGGCGCCGCCATCACGGGTGCGCTGGACAATGTCGTCGACCTGTTTCTGGGTCGTCCATTTCATCTTGATCAGATCCGGCACAGGAATACCGGCAACCGTGGAATAACGTACCAGCGGCACCATCGTGTCGCCGTGTCCGCCCAGCACGAAAGCCGTTACATCTTCAACCGAAACCTTGAATTCCTCAGCCAGGAAGTACCGGAAGCGCGCCGAGTCCAGCACACCGGCCATGCCCACGACCATATTTGCAGGAAGCCCCGAATACTTCTGCAGCGCCCACACCATAACATCAAGCGGGTTGGTAATGCAGATGACAAACGCCTTTGGCGCATATTTCTTGATGCCCGCGCCGACCTGGCTCATCACCTTCAGGTTGATTTCCAGCAGGTCATCGCGGCTCATGCCGGGCTTGCGCGGCACGCCAGCCGTGACAATCACCACATCGGCACCCTTGATGCCTTCATATTTGTTGACACCGCTCATCTGCGCATCGAAGCCGTCAACCGGCGAGCTTTGCGCCAGATCCAGCGCCTTGCCCTGGGGCATGCCTTCGACAATGTCGAAAATCACGATGTCACCAAGTTCCTTGAGGCCCGCCAGGTGAGCCAGTGTTCCGCCGATCATGCCGCCGCCGATCAGTGCAATTTTATTACGCGCCATTTTGCATTTCCCTGTGTGTTACGCGAACCGGTTCCCGGCATTTGGTCCTGCCGGCATGTTCCGGCACGCAGACCGCATTGCGAACAAACCTTTTCGCTGGTGCGAAAGATGGCCGTTTACTAAACCGTAGCGGGACTGATCGCAAGTAATACCAGATCTCAGCAACTGACGATTGATCCATTTGGTATATGAGGCTGGATGACAGATATTTGATGGATCAACCGGGTCTCAGGCCAGTTGCCACCATTGCGCAGACTGCATTTCCGTCAGTCTCGAGACCGTGCGGGCAAACTCGACCGGCGTATCGGCGTACCGGTATATGCTCTGAGGCGGCGTATCGGCGCTGATCACCACGCGCACATGGCCATCGTAGAGCGTATCGATCAGGTTGATGAAACGCCGTGCCGCATTTCCCTGCGCTTTACCCAGTTCACGCACACCTTCGATAAACACAATCTTGTAGGCGTCGGCAATCGCCAGATAGTCGGCTGATCCCAGCGGTTCGTCGCACAACTCGGAGAATGTGAACCAGGCCGCTCCTCTGGCTGTTTGCGGTACCGGCAGCACGCGCCCTTGCACCTGCAATTCGCCCGGCGCACCATCATCACCCCCGGTCACCTTGCGCCATAACAGTTTCATACGCGCCCGCGAACCAGGTCCCAGCGGACAGAAATAGACCTCTTCGCCGGCCAGTTTATCCAGCCTGTAGTCTGACGGCCCGTCCAGTTGAACAATCTCGAACCGGGATTTGATGAACTCGATAAACGGTTCAAACAGATTGCGGTTCAAGCCGTTGTGATACAGCTCGTCCGGTGGAATATTGGACGTCGCTACAATGACGCAACCGGCTTTGTGCAAGGCCTGAAACAATCGGCCCAGGATCATTGCATCGGTTATGTCCCTGACCTGGAATTCATCCAGACACAATACGTTTGCTTCAACTGCGATGCTTG
The DNA here is from genome assembly GCA_041690095.1 of Anderseniella sp. Classification (GTDB taxonomy): domain Bacteria; phylum Pseudomonadota; class Alphaproteobacteria; order Rhizobiales; family Aestuariivirgaceae; genus Anderseniella. Next base: position 1,790 of record JBDNEZ010000127.1, on the reverse strand, counting down.
CGGCGACACTGGCGATGGGATCGGCATCGGCATCTATCAACCCCTTGTCCTGATCCTTGCGGTAGGCGTGGATGTCGCGATGTACTTGCTGCATGAACGCGTAAAAATGCTTGCGCTGCTTGGTTTTTGGTGCAATGGCCCCGTGGAACAGATCCATGACCAGGGTTTTTCCACGCCCCACATCACCCCAGATATAGACACTGCGCGGCGCAGCACGTGAAGAACCCCGTTTGAACAACCATGCCAGCCCGCTGGCCGGTGTGGGCAACTCATAGCCATCCAGTTGCCGGGCAAGGGTGTCCAGCCGTTTGACGACATCAAGCTGACCGGCATCTGAATCCAGCCTGCCGTCTTCAATCAGGTTTGTGTAACGGGTAGATGGTCGCCTGGGCATTGTGAACCACGATGGACTACGAAAGCACACCACTGGTAACGCGCGCATCGCAGGTGTTCAACCCTGCATGGCAAAAATCATCCCAGGCTCGGCCCGTATCGGACCATCGCGACACCATGTACCGCCACGAGCGATACATACGCAACGCACATAACCGATGCCGCATACGGCTGCATCAGCGCCACATCCTGTTTTGCCGGTCCCAGCCGGGCGCTCTGAAAAAACGCTACAACGGCAATGGCAACCAGCACCGGATTCTGCAAAAACACGCCGCCAATCGCCACCATGCCGGCTACCATGAACATTGCAATGCGGACATGTCCCGGCAGCACCGACTGCATCACCGCACGCAGCAGGCGTCCGCCATCCAGCGGGAACACCGGCAACAGGTTCAACAGATTGAGGCCGCCGGCAATGGCGGCGATCACATAAGCCAGGTGCACAGCCCCCGGTGAGCCGATCTGCCATGTACTCATGATGACGGCAGGCACCAGCGCAATCATCGAGAGCCCGGCACCCATGATCGCGCAGAACGCATCATCTGCGAGCTTCAAATGCGGCACACGAGACACCGCAACACCACCCAGGAACGGAATGAATATAACCTTGCCCCATGGCTGACCGATCAGGCGGAACGATATCAGATGACCAAATTCATGTAACACCATCAGCCCCACAAAGATGACGCCGATTTCCCAGCCCAACAGCAGTGAAAACGCTGCGGCCGTCGCCAGCAGGGAGGCACCTGATATCACGGCGGACCCCCAGCCCTTCGACCTTTTGGGTGTGGCGTTGCCGGTTTCAACCCTGCTCTTCAGGCGGGCGAGCATTGCTGCTGCATCCATATGCGCCAGAAAAAGTCCGGTTATCGACCGCGGGCCCCATGCTTCTCGCAGCGTCACCCTGGTGCCGTTTGCCCGCGGCTCAAGCACCACATCAAGCTCCAGCAGGCGATCATCCCGGGCCAGGCCGTCAATACCGGTGCGCCGCAGCTTGATGGATCTGCCTGGCTCACGCCCGGTTACTGCAAACTGCAGGTTCCAGTCTACCTTGCTGCCATCATCGCGTTTGAGAGAATAAAACACCCGCACGTGGCCTTCACCATCGGCTTCGGCATGCTCAAAATACTGCTGCCACGACAAATCGCCGTACAGATAGTCAACCAGGTTCCAGATTTCTGCCGCAGGCCGGTCTATCAGCACGCTACGGTGCAGCGCGACCGGCCGACGCCAATTGAACACCGCCAGCATCGACAGTGCTGCCACTACAGCAACGAATACAAAACCCAAGCTGGCCATTTCCTGTCCGCCCCCAAACCCGATAATCCGGCGCGCAGACTGGCACAACGGGTGTTAACGGAACGTCACAACATACAAGCCAACCCGCATCACAGGGC
>JBDNEZ010000126.1:0-3860 GCA_041690095.1 Anderseniella sp. | reverse complement strand
TCGGCATTTGGTGCGATATTCCAGAAATAGGCTTGTTCGTAGCCATAACCAAATACCGAGGAATGACTGAACTTCGGTATCAGCAGACCGGACTTGCGTTTCACCGTAGGGTCAGGATGCGACAGATACGGCCAGTAGAATACAGGCACGCCCAGAACTTCCAGGCGCGCGTTTTTGTGCTCGATGATGCCTTCACGTTCGTCATGTACCGACTCGCCCGCCACCAGTTGCCAGGCCGGAGTGCCGTCTGCAGTCACGCAGGTTCTGCAGCGGGTGTAGGTCGTGCGCTCGTAGATAGTCAGATAGCCGTCGCGCCGCTTGGCATAGTTGGCTGTCACTATGGCCTCATTGGTCAGAAGCAGACGGAGATGTTCAGCAAAGCCATCACGGAAGCGGTTCTGCAACTGGAGCACGTCAGCTTCGAGAATGTTGCCACCCGGCTCGCGCAATCTGATCTCGCCTTCGGCGCGCATGATGTCGGTGCGCCGATTGTAGCTAACCTTGCGGCCAATGAGAATGTAGTTGCCGTAGGTGAGGACCACATCGCCAGTCGCGATTGCATCACCTGTGCGTTCGTCGAATACAATCTGATCGGCATCCACATCGACGCGCGTACCCTTTGGCGGGGTTTTGCCGGATGTCCGCGGCAGCTTCGAAAAATCCATTTTGCTGCTTGCAACCGTGCTGCTTGTGGCCGATTGCGCAAGCGCAGTGGATGTCCGGTCAGCCAGAGTGAAGATCACCAGCGCGCAAAACAGCACCATGGCAGACACCAGCCGCACGCGCACATGTGGACGCACACCCTCGTGTGCACGCGCGCAGGCACCGTGTTCCGCAGAACCATATCTGGGCCGTTGTGCTATCCTGTTATCCCCCCGTATTCCGCGTGCTGATCACTGGGCCACCCCCGGTCGTTTCGATCCTTCAGACTGTTCTGATCTACCCAAAGACCGGATGCAATTCTAAAGCCAAACCCGCGCAAGCAGAAGCCCGCACATTGAAAATCAATAGTCCATTCAACTTCTACCCTGTTTTTGCCTGCAAAGAGAAGGGCTTGACAGCAGATTATTAATAAAATGCGCACCGCGAATCGATGGCATCGGGCAGCTTGGCAAACACGTGATGAACGCTCTGTTCTGAATAGCACAAAAAGCCCGTATGGCAGACCATTGCCAGCGCCAGATCATGCCGCTACTAATTGGCGCTCACCACCGCTATGCCGGACTTTCGCACATATTTTTCTTCCGTTTAACAGGATTCTCAAATGAAAATCAGCTTTTCCACCTTTTTGACCCCAAAAACCGGCATTGCAGTCGTTCTGGCCGGTGAGGGCGGTATATTGTCCGACGATGGCTCCGAAATCGACAAATCCATCAGCGGCGCGATCACCAACGCCATAAAGGTGGCGGATTTCAAGGCAGAGCGTGAAAAATATCTGGACGTCATCCTGCCGAAGGGAACGGGGCTTGAACGGGTCATTGTCATGGGGATCGGAAAAACCGACGATTTGGATGAAGTTGCTGCCGAGTATGTCGGTGGTGCAATTGCGGCTGCTGCCGGCGCGATCAAGGCATCAGCTTTGACCGTGTCCTCCAGGTTGCCTGGCAAATCCGGCATTGACGCTGCCACAGCCTCTTCCAGATTGGCGTCGGGCATGCGTTTGCGCACTTACAGTTTTACAAAATACAAATCAAAACCGGAACAGACGACAAAACTTTCGAGTGTGAAGATACTGACCAGTGCGGTTGCTGCGGCAAAAACCCGATATGCGAAACTGGATGCAGTTGCGACAGGTGTTCACTTGGCAAGAGATCTGGTGAACGAGCCGGCCAACATGTTGTACCCTGAGATTTTTGCTAGTGAAATCAAAAAGTTGTCCAAGCTTGGGATAGCTATTGAAGTGCTCGATGAAAAACGCATGGCGAAGCTCGGTATGGGTGCCTTGTTGGGTGTAGGGCAAGGTTCTTCACACGAATCACGTTTGTGCATCATGCGTTGGGACGGTGGCAAGAAAGGCGATCAACCGGTTGCGTTTATTGGCAAGGGCGTGACTTTTGACACCGGCGGTATCTCGATTAAACCGTCTGCCGGCATGGAGGATATGAAAGGCGACATGGGTGGCGCTGCCTGCGTGACCGGCTTGATGGCCGCGCTTGCAGGACGCAAGGCGAAAGTGAATGCGATCGGCGTTGTCGCGCTGGCGGAAAACATGCCAGATGGCAATGCCCAGCGTCCCGGCGATGTGGTTACATCAATGTCCAAACAAACCATTGCTGTCCTCAACACCGACGCCGAAGGTCGCCTGGTTCTGGCTGACGCACTTTGGTATACTCAGGACCGTTTCAAGCCGAAATTCATGATCAATCTTGCGACCCTGACTGGTGCAATTCTGGTTGCGCTCGGCAAGGAACACGCCGGCCTGTTTTCCAATGACGACAAGCTGTCCGATCAGTTGTCCGTCGTGGGGCAGGAAACCCGTGAGCGGGTCTGGCGCATGCCGCTTGCGCCGGAATACGACAAGATGATCGATTCAGATATCGCGGACATGAAGAACATCGGAGGCAGGCAGGCTGGCGCCATTACCGCCGGTCAGTTTCTGCAGCGCTTTGTGAATGGCGTGCCCTGGGCGCATCTGGATGTGGCAGGCACCGCAATGGACGCGGTCAAGTCGCCGATCAATCAGTCCTGGGGATCTGGTTGGGGGGTTCGATTGCTCGATCGCCTCGTGGAAAGGCATTACGAGAAATGAACCGGAAGCCGGATGCAACCCGGCCCGATGCCCGGCACCTGAATGGCGCAAACCGAAAGAGTAGGGTTGATAATGATGTTTTCCGCAAAGGCACGCCCCGCTGTATCACTTGTGATGTGAGCGTCGTCACACATGACTGAAGTGCTGTTTTACCATCTGGAGCGCGCACGTCTCGAAGACGTGCTGCCGCAGCTTGTTCAAAAAACCCTTGAACGAGGATGGAAGGCGGTTGTGCAGGCTGTTGATCCTGCCCGGGTGAAAGCTCTGTCAGAACATCTCTGGCAGTGGCGCGATGATGAATTTCTTCCTCACGGTAGAGGGGCAGACGGCAACGCACACCTGCAGCCGGTATGGTTGACCACCAGTGATGAAAATCCCAACGCGGCCAATATCAGGTTTCTGGTTGACGGTGCCGAGTACGATAACTCCGCAGCGCTGGATCGTCTGATCATACTGTTTGATGGCACTGATGACAGCGCATTGGCGGCGGCGCGCGAGAAATGGAAGGTGGTTAGTTCGCAAGGGTTAATCGCGACATACTGGCAGCAGGATGAACGGGGCCGCTGGACGAAGAAAGCAGAATCCGGCACCGCTCGTACGCAAGACAAAGCTGAGCCGGACTGATGATACCAAAGGAACTGACTATTGACTCATTTGATGGTGCCAAATCCGTTCACTCTGGCAGGCGCGGTGCGCAGCGCGATGCTTTTGTATCAGGTAAGCGCCGCAACGCACCAGATGGACGGATTTGGCCCACCGAAGGCCGGTTTTTCGCGCTCGCTGGACTTCGTTATGCTCCACTTGTGGTCAGCCAGACCACGGCGCGAAGCATGCCTGGCCAGCAAACGTGAAAAATCGGTCAAATGGGTCAATAGTCAGTTCCTTTGGTATGACTGAGGACTTTGCCGCAAGGCGCAAACGTGCACGCGAAACAACCGGTTCAATACGAGGCGCTGCCGAGGCCCGTGGCGAACCGCTGGCCTGGTTTGACGACGTTTATCGCCGGGCCGACGGCGATACTGCAATGGTGCCATGGGCCGATGAGGAAGCTCATCCCGGCCTTGCCGAATGGATTGCCCGCTCTGGCACGATCCACGAGGGCCGCGCACTT
>JBDNEZ010000125.1:0-1797 GCA_041690095.1 Anderseniella sp. | reverse complement strand
TGCGGCTCAAACAGACTGCCGGTTCGATTTGCGAGCTTTTTTGCCGGCGTCGTTGCTGTCACCATTATGTGGGCCATATTGGCCTGGCATGTTTTTTCAACGGGAACTACCTGATGCACCTTTCCGGAAGGCTTGCTGCCGCCATAGAAGTCATTGCCGACGTGACCAGCCGTCATCGTCCGGTGAACGGCGCGCTGTCCGACTGGGGCAAGGCACACCGTTTCGCAGGCTCCAGTGACCGCGCTGCCATCGGCAATATTGTCTACGACATCATGCGCCAGCGCGCTGTTCTCTCCTCGATCATGGGGTCGGATACACCGCGGGCACTGGTGCTGGCGTCTGCCGTGCACTTGATGAACATCACCGTGGAGGAACTGGCTGAGCTGTGTGCGTCAAAACATGGTCCAGGCGAATTGACGGAAGTTGAGAAAACAGCGCTTGGAAACGAGCTTGCAGCAGATGCGGCACTGCATATCCAGGCCAATCTGCCGGAATGGCTGATGGTGTCTTTTGTGACTGCATTCGGTGACGATGCAGTTCGCCAGGGCCAGGCGTTGGCGATTCGCGCGCCGGTGGACATTCGAGCCAATCTGCTCAAGACAACCCGGGAGAAATTGCTGGGTCAGCTTTCCAAGTTCGATGCGGTGGCAGCACCGCTTGCACCTGATGGCATCCGCATTGAAGTGCCCGAGGGCCTGAAGCGCACCCCGAACCTGGAAGCCGAACCGTCCTTCCAGCGCGGCGCCTTCGAGATTCAGGACGCAGCATCGCAGGTCGCTGCGCGCATGTGTGCCGTTGAGGCCGGTCAGCAGGTCGCCGACATCTGTGCCGGTGCAGGCGGCAAGACGCTGGCACTGGCGTCAGCCATGGCCAACAAGGGACAGATTCATGCCTGGGACGCCGACAAGAACCGCTTGAAACCGATCATTGCGCGGCTGAACCGGGCAGGGGTTCACAATATCCAGGTGATTCCGGCCGACGAACCTGAAAAGCTGGACGAGATTGCCGGGCGCATGGACCGTGTGCTGGTCGATGCGCCTTGTTCAGGGTCCGGCTCGTGGCGGCGCAAGCCGGATGCCAAATGGCGGTTGACGCCTGAAAGCCTCACCAATCGCGGTGATGATCAGCGCGCCGTGCTGGCGCGTGCTGCACCACTGGTGAAACCGGGTGGCCGGCTGATCTACGTGACTTGTTCCCTGCTGCCGGAAGAAAACACCGATCAGATAAAGGCGTTTCTGGCAACCAGTCCGGATTTCCGGATAATCCCTTACGCCGACGTGTGGCAGCAATGCCTGCCCGGGGACCCGCCGGTGTCCTCCGACGGCAGCACTGACACGCTGCTGTTATCACCGGCGGACCATAACGTGGATGGTTTCTTTATCGCGGTGATGCAACGCCAGGAGTTACCTGCTTGATGCACCGGGGCTGCACGCACACTACACCGTTCAACTCACATGTGATCCGCGCATCTGCTTGATCGCCTTGCGAACCTGCATCCACGCCTCGGCATGCTGATGCTCGCCTGACGTGCGCAGTGCGCTGGCTTTTTGCGCGGCATGTGCTTCTGCCTTGTCGCCATAGGCATCCAGCAGCGCGCGGGCGTGTTCAGCGGTTTGTACAGTGTTCATAACAAGCGTCTCCTCTTGAGTGAGTAGGCGCCCTCCAGCCTCATATCCGCGCACCATACCACAAAAACCGCTGGAATTGTGAACAGCCACGGCAGGGACTGTCTGTTTGTCTTGCGGACTCGACAGCTTTTCTGTATCCGCTCGCTATGACAGAGCGTCTCCTCATTAT